>NZ_PYME01000015.1:0-151924 GCF_003025515.1 Photobacterium gaetbulicola
TGCCGTTTGCTTCCTTCAGATCCCACCTCACGGTGGACACCCTTGCATAGGCTAACGGTTCTCGCTCGACTGAGCCCGTAGAGGACTTTCACCTCCTAGAACAACGCCATGCTCGGCGCACCAAAAACACCCCGAGGAAGACTCTTCCTCGGGGTGCTCTGCGAATACAGCGTTAGTAGCCGGTGATGAACCCGTCTACCTACTCTCCGTTCGACAGATTATTCTGCTGCTTCACCGTCACGACGCTCAGCCGCTTCTTTGATCAATGGCTGAAGCTCGCCTTTCTGGAACATCTCGATGATGATGTCACAACCGCCGATAAGCTCACCTTCAACCCATAGCTGAGGGAAGGTAGGCCACTGCGCGTAGGCTGGAAGCTCAGCGCGGATATCAGGGTTCTGCAGAATATCGACATAAGCAAACTTTTCACCGCATGCCATCAGCGCTTGTGCCGCCTGAGAAGAAAAACCACAGCTTGGCAGTTTCGGTGAGCCTTTCATGTACAACAGAATTGAGTTTTCAGCGATCTGTTGTTTAATCTTGTCGATGGTTTCCATAGCTTCCTCTTACGACTTTGCTTTATAAGTTGACTATCACAGACATCATTCTACTTGCTCTCGTGCCGGAAAAAAATGCCTAAAAAAAGTAAGGACATTATTTTTCAACTCTTTTTTAGCTTTCAGCTCTTTTAATAAAGAAAAAACTTGCTAAAATGATTTCACTGTCACAATTTAGACCCATACCTCGCGGTATAGTAATCCGGTGACAATAGTCAGTTTCAAATAATAAGTTGGCCCTAGCCGACTGGAAGCAATGTCAAGGGAAACGCCCCTTAACCAAAATGGAGAATCGAGCAATGGCATTCGAACTACCAGCTCTACCTTACGAAAAAAATGCTCTTGAGCCACACATCTCTCAGGAAACTCTTGAGTACCACCACGGCAAGCACCACAACACTTACGTGGTAAAACTAAACGGTCTTATCGAAGGTACTGAGCTAGAAGAAAAATCACTAGAAGAAATCGTTAAGACTTCAACGGGTGGCGTATTCAACAATGCAGCTCAGATCTGGAACCACACTTTCTACTGGCACTGCCTAGCGCCAAACGCAGGTGGCGAGCCAACAGGCGAAGTTGCAGAAGCAATCAACGCAGCATTTGGTTCTTTCGAAGCGTTCAAAGCGAAATTCACTGATTCTGCAATCAACAACTTCGGCTCTTCTTGGACTTGGCTTGTGAAGAAGGCTGACGGCTCTCTAGACATCGTTAACACGTCTAATGCTGGTACTCCGCTGACTGAAGAAGGTGTTACTCCTCTTCTAACTGTTGATCTGTGGGAGCACGCTTACTACATCGATTACCGCAACCTACGTCCAGACTACATGAATGGTTTCTGGGCTCTGGTTAACTGGGACTTCGTTGCGAAGAACCTAGCAGCCTAATCGCGCAAAGATTCCCCCCTCTTTCAACTTGCCATAGAGTTGAAACGAAAAAACGCCTGCAAATGCAGGCGTTTTTATTTGGCTCAAGTAAGCCTTATTAATGCTTTTCAGCCAAGATAATACGCAGGGTGCGGCGTAGTGGCTCTGCAGCCCCCCACAATAGCTGATCACCCACAGTGAACGCATTGAGGTAGTCATCACCCATCGCCAGCTTACGCAAACGGCCAACAGGAATCGACAGCGTCCCTGTTACCTTAGTCGGGCTTAGCTCTTGGACAGTCACATCGCGGTCATTCGGGATCACTTTTACCCAATCGTTATGCGATGCGATAATTTCCTCTACTTCGTCCATAGGCACGGCTTTTTTCAGCTTCAGTGTCAAAGCCTGGCTGTGGCAACGCATTGCACCGATACGCACGCAGGTACCGTCAATAGGAATTGGGTTGTTATCAAGCCCCAAGATCTTGTTGGTTTCCACCGAGCCTTTCCACTCTTCTTTACTTTGGCCATTGTCGCGCTTCACATCAATCCAAGGGATTAACGAACCTGCCAGCGGCGCGCCAAACTCAGAAGCAGGGAAATCATCAGAACGCATGGTCTCGGCGACTTTACGATCGATATCCAAAATAGAAGTGGAAGGATCAGCCAGTTCGCTAGACACCGCATCATTGATCACACCCATCTGGCTGATCAGCTCACGCATGTTCTTTGCACCAGCCCCTGAAGCTGCCTGGTAAGTCTGGGAGGTCATCCACTCCACCAAGCCGGCCTGGTACAGGCCCCCTACAGCCATCAGCATAAGGCTTACCGTACAGTTACCACCGGCAAAAGTACTCACACCGTTATGCAGACCTTGCTGCATCTGGTCAAAGTTCACCGGGTCAAGGGCAATAATTGAATCTTCTTTCATGCGCAAGGTTGATGCCGCATCGATCCAGTAGCCTTTCCAGCCTGCTTGGCGAAGTGCTGGGTACACTTTCTCGGTATAGCTGCCACCCTGACAGGTAACAATCGCGTCCAACTGTTTCAGGCGCTGAATATCAAACGCATCCTGAAGGACACCGGCATCCTTACCAAAATTTGGGGCTGGGATCCCAACTTGGGACGTAGAGAAGAAAACAGGGTCAATCACATTGAAATCACCCTCTTCTACCATACGTTGCATTAGGACTGAGCCCACCATGCCTCGCCAACCCACTAATCCTACTTTCATCATGTGCACAACACTCCCTGATCATTGTTCTATCGGTATAACTATTGGTCTGCTGGTACGACCATCTAAACAAAAACGGCCAATAGTTATAACGACAGGCAGACCCCCATCTATAGTAATTTCAGCAAGGAAACTCAAGCAGAAGTTGCAAAAAAGCTGTAAAAAAAATCACCAAGCTGTAAAGAAAAGCCGCAAATAATATTACATCCTGCACTATCTAACTTTAAATCCCCACACTATTTTTGGTGAAATTTCGGGCTAGAAGACAAACAACCACCGGGTAAATTGCACGCAAATCGCCACTACATGTATAAAAACAAAGCTGAAAGATTAAATTAAATCGAAACGACCACAAGTAATCACCATCACTTTTTTTGATCATTTCGCCACACATTGATAACCTACCACAACCATAAGCAGCGAAGCTTAATTCTAGGATATTACCACTTGTATGGTTATATCATCTATTCATTAATGGAATTTCACACATGGAAACAATACAAACAAACAGTCAAAAAACAAACAAAAAACAAATTAAGCACGCTTAATTAACAATAAATCAAAATGCAAACATCAATTTTTAAAGGGTTTTGATAGCAATTTGTATGAGATCACATCTAGAGACATTTTCTATCGTGACAACAAAAGCTATCCGCTAGAGTAGCAGCAAATCATTGCTAGTCCCCTTTAGCAGGCCGTAATGGTCATCAAAATTATTACAAAGTAATTCCTTGGAACGAGAAATAGGCTCCAAAGGAATATTCACTCTTTACAGGCTCGAACTTACAAGGTTAGAAGTATGAACAAACAGACAGTAAAACTACCGTCGCTGACTCAGGTCTTTATTGCCCTCGGTATTTTTCTTGCGCTGGCTTTCTCTTTTACTGCGAAACTCGATTTACCTATCCAGCTAGCACTTTACATTGGTTGGTTCGTGATCATCGCACTGGGCATAAAACTTGGACATGATTACAAATCGCTAGAAACAGCGGCCACCAAAGGCATTGCTAACGGCCTCGGAGCGGTACTGATCCTGCTGGCTGTCGGCGCTCTTGTTGGTACCTGGATTGCTGGCGGTATTGTACCGACCATCATTTATTACGGGTTGAAAGCGATCCACCCATCCATCTTCCTGCTTGCCACTATGCTGATCTGTTCGATGACGGCACTGGCGACCGGTACCTCTTGGGGCGCAGCGGGCACCGCCGGTATTGCCATGATGGGTATTGGCCAGGGGCTGGGCATTCCTGCACCGATGACTGCCGGTGCCGTGCTCTCAGGTTGTTACTTCGGTGACAAGATGTCGCCGCTGTCAGATTCGGTGATCTTGGCGTCTTCGATGTCCAATGTGGAAATTGTTGAGCACATCAAAGGCATGCTACCTATTGCCCTGATCAGCTACATCATCACCGGCATCCTCTTTACCGCTGTAGGTATCCACTACGCCGGCAATGTCGACATGTCTCAGGTTGAGTCGGTTATCGTCGCTATGGAGCAGCAATTTGTGATCTCGCCGTTCTCTTTCGTGCCGGTGATCATTGTGCTTGCCCTGCTTGCCTTGCGCCTGCCTTCTTTCCCAGTCATTTCACTTGGCTCCCTGCTGGGTATCGTTTGGGCGGTAATGGTTCAGGATATGGATCCGCTAGTAGCCTTCAACACCGCTTGGGCACCATTCTCTATCGACTCGGGTGTTGATTTCATCGATGCAATCCTAAACCGTGGTGGTATGTCATCGATGCTGGGCTCAGTAGCGGTGATCGTATTCGGCCTTGGCTTCGGTGGCCTGCTGGATAAAGTGGGTGTACTACAGACGATTGCCAAACTTTTCGAGAAGCGTGTTAACTCGGCAGGCAGCCTATCGGTATCGACTATTGCTACTGCTTTCCTAGGCAACGTGTTTGGCTCTGCAATGTACGTCTCCCTGATCCTGACGCCGAAAATCTGTGCCAAGAACTACGACCGTTTGGGCTACCAGCGCAAGAACCTATCACGTAATGCCGAGTTCGGCGGCACCCTGACATCAGGTATGGTGCCTTGGAGTGATAATGGTATCTACATGGCGAGCATCTTGGGTGTGGCAACTTTCTCATATGCACCATTCATGTGGCTGAGCTTCGTGTGCATCATCGTCACCATTGTCTCGTCTTACATGGGTTGGTTCGTCGACCGTTGCCCGCCAACAGAAACAGCTGACAACCACGACGATGAAAGCCAGCTGCAAGCGACTCAGGCACAGCAGCAAACAGCTTAACCCTTATTCCCCCGTAATTCCCAGGGCGCCTTTGGGCGCCCTTTTCTTTATCTGCACAATAAAATAGTTGTAAACAAATATTAATGACGCTTATACTAGCAAAGCCTCGCTAATAGGCATATTTATCATTCCCCACCGCCCCAAAAAACACTTTAAAAACACACAAAGCACAACATGGAAATGATTAATTAATATATAAAAAACAATTAATCATGCTTTAAAACATTGCTTGGTGATATTAAATTTTGTGAATGAGATATTAATGTAGATCACGATCACAAATACTACCCATTACCCCAATTGGATTAGCATTCAGTAGCACATATTGACCCCCGTCAATTATTTCCTAACTAAATCAGGGACAATGACCTCGTTTCTGTTTTGAGGACTCTGTAACAGCAGCTTTTGTTGTGAAGAATTGTTACAGATTCCTTATTTTGGCCAATCGGCCTTTTTGATTCCTAAGAGGTTATATATGAGCAATCCAGCAGAAAAAAACCAAAAGGTAACGATAGGTGCATACATTGCCCTTGCGTTCGCTTTTGTGTTCTTTTCAGGTTTACTACAGACCAACGAATGGTACGGTGTATTTGATTTCAACACCCTGAACGGTTCTTTCGGTACCATGGCAAACAATGTCACTATGGCCGCTGATGGCGCTGTAGAAGTGACAAAAACAACAATGCGCGGTACTGGCGGTAGCGGTGCACGTGACGGCTTCCTATTCGCCCTAACCTTGGTGCCAACCGTTATGTTCGCGTTGGGTATGATCAATGTTCTTGAGCACTACGGTGCGCTGGACGCTGCTCGTAAGCTTCTGACACCACTTCTACGCCCGCTAGTCGGCCTACCAGGTGATACCGGTCTAGCTCTGATCGCTTCTCTTCAGAATACTGACTCAGGTGCATCGATGACTCGCCAGCTTCAGGAAGCAGGCCATATCAACCAGCGCGAGACCGATGTGTTCGCTATGTTCCAGTTCTCTGCCGGTGCAACCATCGTTAACTTCTTCTCTTCTGGCGCGGTACTGTTTACCCTGACCTACGCTGACGGCAGCAATGCAGTAACCTCTTCAATCGGCCTGGCGGTTGTCATCATGTTCGTGATGAAAATTGTTGGCGCGAATATCTTCCGCCTATACCTAAAAGCCACTGACAAGAAAACCAACGTTTCTACTGAGAAGGAGACCGCATAATGTCTCAAGCAACTAAAAAACCAATGGTTACTGATATCTTCGTAGAAGGCGCGAAGAAAGGCTGGGCAATCTCTACCAGCTCAACGATTCCAAACGTACTGATGGCTTTCGTGATCATCAAAGTACTTTCGCTAACCGGCGCACTAGACGCGATGGGCGTGCTGTTCTCGCCAATCATGGGTGTCTTCGGCCTACCGGGTGAAGCAGCAGCTGTACTTATCGGTGCTTGGATGTCTATGGGCGGTGCAGTTGGTGTGGTGATCACCCTGTTTGACAGCGGTATCCTTGACGGTAACCACATCGCTATCCTTGCCCCTGCTATCTACCTAATGGGCTCTCAGGTTCAGTACCTTGGCCGTATCCTTGGTGTTATCGGCACAGAAGGCCGCCACATCCCAGTGATGGTTGCGATCTCTGTTCTGAACGCATTCGTCGCTATGTTCGTGATGAACATCCTAGTGTAAATCACTACCTTTAAGGGGGCCTACTGCCCCCTTTTTCCTGTCGCTATTCATACCCCTAAGGGTTTCTCTCAGGAGCTAATATGAGTTTCTCACTGCAAGATTACTTGGAAGAACTACGCCCGCTGATCGATGTTGACTGCGGTACGCTAACCAAAGAAGGCATTGAAGTTATTGCCAACCAGATGGAACAGAAATACGTTGATCTGGGCTGGAACGTTAAGCGCATTGACTGCGGCATTGCTGGTACAGGTCTTGAAGTTCGCAACAAGCCTGAAGCAGAGCAAATTGACGTGATGCTAATCGGCCACATGGATACCGTTTTCCCTGTTGGCACTGTAGCCGCTCGCCCAATGACGTTTGATGACAAGCGTGCCTACGGCCCTGGCGTTTCTGACATGAAATCTGGCCTGTTGAACGTTGTTTACGCCCTGCGTGAAATGGACAAGGAAACCCTGGACAAGCTGTCTATCTGCGTATGCATGAACCCAGATGAAGAAATCGGTTCGCTACACTCAGAAAAATGGCTGAAGAGCGTTGCGGTTAACGCGAAAAATGTATTGGTAGCAGAAGCTGCCCGTGCAGACGGCTCTTTGGTAAAAGCTCGTAAGGGTATGGCTCGCTACCGCCTGACTTTCGCTGGTAAAGCGGCACACGCAGGTAACGAACCACAAAACGGCCGCAGTGCTATCACTGAAATGGCCAACTGGATCCTGGCTATTAACGAGCTGACTAACTTCGAAAGCGGCACGACCCTAAACGTCGGTGTCGTTAAAGGTGGTGCAGGTGCCAACATCGTTCCAGACCACGCTGAAGCTGTGGTTGACGTTCGTTTCTGGGATAACGACGAATACGCTGCTGCCGATGCGAAAATTCGCGCCATGGCTGAAAAGCCGTTCGTCGACGGTGTAACGATCACCATTGACCGCGAAGCGCACAAACCATCTATGGTCCCTTCTGAGAAGACAGAAGCGTTGATGGCTATGGTAGAAGAAGCAGGCCAGGAACTTGGTATCAACATTACTTGGCAGGAAGTCGGCGGCGGTTCAGACGCCAACCTGACTGCTGTTCTGGGCATCCCTACTCTGGACGGCCTTGGTCCTGCTGGTGCCGGCTTCCACAGCGCAGACGAATACCTTGAGCTTGAAACTATCGAGCCTCGTATCCAGCTGCTGAAGAAAGTACTGACTAAAATTGCGGGTTAATTATCGTTAATTCACCGTATTAGACGAAAGGGCGCGACAGCGCCCTTTTTCATTATGAGCAAACACCCTTTACATATCCCTTCGAACGTATTCGGCGCTTTTCATTTGTTTGGTAAGCCTCTATATGTTTCTCCCTCACCCTCGCTAAGTGTGCCTGGGCCAGCTTTTCTTTAATTCTCATAGAGATAGTCATAATTACCACAAATAATCAACCCGCGAGCAATAGGCTACACAAATACAAAACACCGTTCAATAGCACCCTTACAATCCATACATTTCGATACACTCACCATAACCAGTATTTAAAATACATGTCATTTACCAAAAATGATCTCGATCAATGACGTTACTGCTCTTTGCCCTTATCCTCACCCCATAAGTTGCAATATAAATACACCTTTAAAGGAATGCAATAATGTCGAACTTAGCAATGTTCTGTCACCAATGCTCTATGGCCCAGACTGGCGGTTGTGGTAGCACGGGAAAAACCCAAGGTACTTGTGGTAAAGACGAAAACCTTTCCCGCCTACAAGATATTATGATTTTCGGCCTGAAAGGCCTTTCTGCCTATCGTACTCATGCCGATGATCTAGGTGCAGACACCAAATCAGTCGATGATGTGATTGCCGAAACCCTATACTTCACGCTGACTAACGTTAACTTCAGCTTCGATCAGCATATCGCCCAGCTGATGAAAATTGGTGGTGCTGGTAGCGAGATGATGTCTCGTCTCGGTGAAGCCCACCACGGCCGCTTAGGGATCCCTACTCCTGTATGTGTGCCGCAAAACAAAGCTGAAGGTAAAGGTATCCTGGTTACTGGTCACGACCTTGAGCTACTAGAGCGCTTGCTGATTGCCACCGAAGGCAAAGGCATCAATATCTATACCCACTCAGAAATGCTACCTGCCCACGGCTACCCTGAGCTACGCAAGTACAGCCACCTTAAGGGTAATATCGGTAAAGCTTGGTTCGACCAAAAACAACTGTTCCAGAAGTGGAACGGTACTATTATCGTCACCACCAACTGTATTGTACCGCCAACGGGTCGTGCTGATTATGCAGATCGTTTATACAGCTACGGCATTGTGGGCATCGATAATTGCCGCCAGCTTGAAGACGATTTCGCTCCATTGATCGAGCAAACGCTGAGCCTACCTGACATCGAAGGCTTCGACAGCGAAGAAACCCTGATGACTGGCCACAACTACAAGACTATTCTAGGTCTGGCTCCGCAGATCCTTGAAGCGGTTAACGAAGGCAAGATCAAGCAGTTCTTCGTGGTTGCCGGGTGTGACAAGCCAGGCAAGCCGAATGACTACTTCCGCGAGTTGGCCCTGTCGATTCCGGAAGATTGCATCATCCTGACTTCTTCGTGCGGTAAGTTCCGGTTCAACGACCATGACTTCGGTACCGTTCCGGGCACAGAGATCCCACGCTACCTAGACCTTGGCCAGTGTAACGACAGCTACGGCGCAGTGATGATTGCGCTGGCATTGAGCGATGCGATGGGAGTACCTGTTAACGATCTTCCAGTGAATATCGTCCTGTCTTGGATGGAGCAAAAAGCGGTATTGATCCTGCTGGCGCTGTTCAACCTGGGTATCCAAAACATCTACTTGGGCCCTAATCCACCAGAGTTTGTTAACGAAGATATCTTTGCCTTCTTGCAGCAGCAGTTCAACCTGCAGCTAACTGGTGATGCCAAGGACGATTTGGCTCGCATGCTGAACCCTCAGCCACAGCTAGACGTGGTTGAAGTGTAAACGGCAGTCATGCCCTCAGGCCGGCCCTCTGCTACCCACTAGGGGTCGGCCTACCCTTAATTAAAACAATAACACAGCAACGTGTTTGCCTGTGTCGATTACCTGCACCTGTTAAACAGGGCTTGCCCATTGGAGCCAGTCATGTCTACTCATCCTGAAAGCCAATCGCAGTTTGTCACCATGGACGGCAATGAAGCCGCCGCATCAATCGCTTACCGCTGTAATGAAGTGATCGGTATCTACCCTATCACCCCGTCTTCCCCGATGTCGGAAGCCTGCGAGACATGGGAATCCCAGCAAAAGGAAAATATCTGGGGCCAAGTCCCTCGCGTTATTGAAATGCAATCAGAAGGTGGGGCTGCCGGAGCCGTGCACGGTGCCCTGATGGCCGGCGCGATGTCGACCACTTTTACCTCTTCGCAAGGGTTACTGCTTAAAATCCCGAACATGTACAAAATTGCGGGCGAACTCACCCCGTTCGTTATGCACGTTGCCGCCCGTACCCTTGCAACTCATGCCTTATCAATTTTCGGCGATCACTCTGATGTAATGGCAGTGCGCCAAACTGGTTTTGCCATGCTGGCGGCAGGCAGTGTGCAGCAAGCCCATGACTTTGCGCTTATCAGCCAAGCTGCGACATTGGAAAGCCGTGTACCCTTCGTTCACTTCTTCGATGGCTTCCGTACCTCGCATGAAATCAACAAAATCAAAGTGATTGATGACGCGACGTTACATGCCATGATAGACAGCGAGCAGGTCAACGCCTTCCGTGAACGAGGCCTGACTCCAGATGCCCCGAGCATCCGCGGTACCGCACAAAACCCGGATACTTTCTTCCAGGCCCGCGAAGCATCAAACCTGTTCTATCAGGCCTGTTCTGATATCGTCGCCGCGAAAATGACCCAGTTTGCCGAACTAACTGGTCGTGAATATCGCCCGTTTGACTACTACGGCCACCCACAAGCCGATGACGTGATTGTGGTGATGGGCTCAGCCTCTGCTACCGTAAAACAAGCTGTTGACCACCAGCTAGCTCTCGGGCAAAAGGTCGGAGTCATTACCGTTCACTTGTACCGTCCGTTCTCGCTTTCACATTTGGTTGCGGTATTACCGACTTCGGTGGCACGTATCGCAGTACTGGACCGCACCAAAGAGCCGGGTGCCTTGGGCGAGCCACTCTACTTGGATGTCTTGGCCGCCTTGCAGCAGGCTGTTGCCAACCAGCAATTTCCGCACATGCCTTCGATTGTCGGTGGTCGCTATGGCCTGTCCTCCAAAGAATTCACACCATCGCATGCGGCTGGCATTTTCAACGCCATGCTAGAACAGCAAATCAAGCATCCGTTTACGGTGGGCATCATCGATGACATCACCCACTTGTCGCTACCTCAGCCAACCGCTATCGACATCGAGCCTGCGGGACGACTGCGTGCACTGTTTTATGGCTTGGGGGCCGACGGAACCGTCAGTGCCAACAAGAACACCATCAAGATCCTGGGTGAAAATACCCTGTTGCACACCCAGGGGTACTTTGTCTACGACTCGAAAAAATCGGGCGGGATCACCACCTCACACCTGCGCATTGACCCTCATCCCGTCGAAGCCCCTTACTTGATCGAACAGGCGGACTTTATCGCTTGCCACCAGTTCCAGTTCATCAACAAGCTGGAGATGTTTGAAAGAGCCGCACCTAAAGCAAGCCTCCTGCTCAATAGCCCACACGATGCTGACACCGTATGGCAGCACCTGCCACGGGAAGTACAGCAGGTGATCATCGGCCGCCAGTTGAAACTGTATGTGATTGACGCAGTAAAACTTGCCCGTGAGCTTGGGCTGAAAAACCGTATCAACACCATCATGCAGGCGGGCTTTTTTGCCCTGAGCAACCTGATGCCGCTCGATGAGGCGCTTGGTCAGTTGAAGGATGCTATCGAGAAGAGCTACAGCAAGCGCGGCCCGGCAATTGTCGAGGCCAACCACGCTGCGGTTGATGCAGCTGTTGCACACCTGCATGCTGTCGCTATTCCGGATGAAGCCACCAGTATTTTCCGTCGCCCGCCAGTGGTCGGCGAAAACGCACCGGACTTGGTCAAGCGTGTCAGCGCCATGATGATGGCCGACAAAGGTGACCAACTGCCTGTCAGTGCTTTCCCTGTTGATGGCTGCTGGCCGACAGCAACTACCCAGTGGGAAAAGCGTAACATTGCCCAGGAAGTCCCGGTCTGGGAAGAAGATCTGTGTACCCAGTGTAATATCTGTACCTTGGTGTGCCCGCATGCGGCCATCCGAGCCAAGACGGTTGCGCCGGGTGAGTTGGTTGATGCCCCGGAAGGTTTCAAACATACCGATTACAAGCAGCGTGACTTCAAGGGCCAAGCATATACCCTGCAGGTATCTCCAATGGACTGCACCGGCTGTAACCTGTGCACCACGGCCTGTCCTGCCAGTGACAAAGACAACCCGGCGCGTAAGGCCATCAATATGGTGCCGAAGCAACAAGTCATTGAGCAGCAGAGCACAAACTATGATTACTTCCTGCAACTGCCGGAAGTGGAACGCATTGATATCAAGCGCATTGATGCCCGCACCAGCCAGCTCCTGCAGCCATTGTTCGAGTACTCCGGCGCCTGCTCGGGTTGTGGCGAGACATCCTATGTCAAACTGCTCACCCAGCTATTCGGTGACCGCCTGTTGATTGCCAATGCAACGGGCTGTTCGTCAATCTATGGCGGTAACCTGCCGACCACACCCTACGCCGTCAACAGTGATGGCCGGGGTCCGGCTTGGGCCAATTCGCTGTTCGAGGACAATGCCGAGTTCGGCCTGGGCATGCGCTTGGCATTGGACAGCAAGCGCAATAATGCCCTGTCATTGCTCGATAGTGCCCGCGATATTGTCCCCGCAGACTTGCTCGACCAGATCCGCGAGGACGCCTTCGACAGCAGCGAAACCGCCGTTGTCCGCCAACGCGGTAACCTCACCCGTCTGCGGGCGGCATTGCCTTATTCAATGCGCCAGCTTGACGCCTGTGCCGACGACCTAGTCGCGAAAAGCAACTGGATTGTTGGTGGCGACGGCTGGGCGTATGACATCGGCTACGGTGGTTTGGACCATGTCCTTGCCGGCGGCGATAATGTCAACGTACTGGTGATGGATACCCAGGGTTATTCCAATACCGGCGGCCAGCAGTCAAAGGCGACGCCAACCGGAGCCGTGGCAAAATTCGCCACTCAGGGCAAAACCAGCCAAGGCAAAGATTTGGCCCTCAACATGATGATGCACGGCAATGTCTACATCGCCAAGATCGCGCTGGGTGCCAACATGAACCAGACCATCAAAGCCCTGCAGGAAGCAGAAGCCTATCCTGGACCGTCTTTGGTAATCGCGTACTCACCGTGCATCACCCATGGCTTTGACATGGCGGAAGGCGTCGAGCATCAGCAACTATTGGTGGATTCAGGGCTATGGCCGCTATTCCGCTTTGATCCACGCCGGGTTGCCAAAGGCCGTGCCGCGCTGCAGATGGACTCGAAACCAGCCAAGAAAGATATCGAAGAGCTTATTGGCCGTGAAGCACGCTTTACCCAAATCAAGCGCAAAGATCCGCAGCGCTATGAACAGAACCTCAACCGCCTTCGCCAGCAGGTAAACCACAAACAGCAGTTACTCGAACAACTGGCCCAGTGGAAACCGGCTCAAGACAACAACGAATAACCCAGTCCAACGGGTGTGCAACTCAACAAGATCACAAAGCGGCTGGCCAGCGTTTTATTACTCTCAGCAGCCAGCCAGCATTAAATAGTTAGGAGAAACAAATTATGGCTAACATCGGTATTTTCTTCGGCAGCGATACCGGTAACACCGAAAAAGTAGCAGAAAAAATCGCGGCAAAACTGGCATTGGAACCGCAGGATATCGCGGGCACCAGCAGTGACATCTTTGATGATTATGATGTGCTGATCCTCGGCACCCCAACGGCTAACTACGGCGAGATGCAACCCGATTGGGATTACTTTGTCCCAGAGATGGAAGAGGCCGATTTAACCGGGAAGAAGGTGGCATTGTTTGGTCTTGGCGATCAGATTGACTACCCTGATAGTTTCCTCGATGCCATGGGCGAACTAGCGGAAATGGTCGAAGAAGCCGGCGGTGAGCTGATCGGCGAGTGGCCAACGGACGGCTATCAGTTCAATGACTCCCGAGCAGTAAAAGACGGAAAGTTTGTAGGGTTGGCGCTGGACGAAGATCGCCAGCCAGAACTGACTGACGATCGCGTTGCAACGTGGCTATCGACGCTAGGCCTTTAAGCCGTTAGAGATAGAAAAATTGAACAACAAGGGCTGCAATCGCAGCCCTTGTTGTTCGGGATTCGCCTCTAAAGCCAACTTACACAGTCAAGATGTGACAAAAAAGAGAACTACTGCTGTAAGGAAGATGAGGAGTTATCGACTTGTTCACCACGGCGCAGGCAGTCAATCTTGAACTTTAAGGTTTGCAGCGGACGCCGCCATGCCAGTTTCGGCATAGCCCATCGCAACACATGATTAAAGTGCAGACGTTTCGAAGGCTGATAACAATGACTCTTACACTGGATACAGTTAGGCTTTTCATTACCGAGCCGACATTTTTCTACGCGGTGTTCGACATATTTGATTAACCCTTCACACTCAGGGCACATAATGGCACCACGATGCAGCGTTTTGCAGTAAAGGCGAATCATCGCCTTTGCGGTATCCAACTCACGCTGCTGACGAGCTGGACCAGAAGTTAGAACGATCATAGTGGCGCTATTATCCACTGCCGCCACATCATTTATATGATCTCGATCAATTTAGGCAAGCGAACAAACAAATCACTCAGCCATATGACAGTAGACCGAGAGAAAATACTGCTAGCAACGCTCGCCTTTCAGTCTTATGTAGCACGCCACTAGGCGTCTACTTTCGCTTTGGCCAGAAGAACCTCTGCCTGGGCGATTGTTTTATTCAAGATTTGTTCGATATCACGACATTCACCCTCTGAAACGATTTGGTTGTGTTTGAGCTTGGTTTCTGCCTCTTCGCAGCAATCTCGTAAAGGCGCCGCCCCGAGGCTGGCTGCCACCCCTTTTAGCGCATGGACGACATTCAACGCGTGTTCTTGCTGGCCGGGCTCTGATGCTGCTGATACCAATACCTGACCTTTCCCCGCATTGTCCTCAATAAATATCTCGAGCAACATGCACACCGCGTCCTCATCACCATCCATACTTTCAAGCAGAGCAGTGATATCGAGCCAGGGGGAGGCAGGCCGTTCCTTTGCGTCATCATCGGCAGGCGCTGCCGCCATATTAGCAATGACAGCCTCGCTGGGGTCACTATCCAAAGGAATAACACGGGGACTACCTATCAGGGAAGAGGTTTCATTGCGCGATTCTCGCAACCTGAAGCTGGCGCATTCCTCAAGGAATGATTGGATTTCCAGTGCCGCCGGGGTAAAGACCATCTTCAACAATTCACACAACTTTTCCAACTTTTCACTATTAGCCTGAGCTTTTACTTCGCGTTCGATCTGTTCAGCCAATGCGTGGACTTGTTCGGTGCCCAGGCTGGCCGCCACCCCTTTGAGGCTATGAGCGATCATCTGTACCTGATCCAGATCACCGGCTTGAAGCGCCATTACAATCTTATGGCCATCGTTGAAGTGTTCATCGACAAAGACCTCCAGCAGCATCGCCACCATATCGCGTTCACCATCCATGGTCTCGAGCAGGAAATCACTGTCGAAAACCAGCATTGACTCCACTTCAGGCGAAAGACTCAATGGTTCCGCGTCGAGCACTGTGCGAGAGCTTACAGTGTCTTCGTTCGTTGAGCCTGTTGTGGCATCCGTGCCGATATCGGCGTCTTCTCTTGGCTTTACCAGCAAATTGAATCCAAGCCCCAACGCAGCCACCAAAGCCATCACCGAGAACACAATGAGTGAATAGCCCACCACTCCAGACAAGTTAACCCCAAGATACAGACTCGGCAGCGCGGCAACGATAAGTACGGTACCAACAACACTTTTCCTGGAACTATGAGATCTCAAAGGGGAGGTAGAGTTTTTGCCGCAAGCATTTGTCATGGTCACTCCTGTCCATCTTAACGATGGCGATGAAACACACTCAGACCTAGTATTGAAAAAAAAACCAATAGGTACAGAAAGCTATACAAGAACTGTAGGCAATAAAATTAGAGAGGTACAACCAAAATCACAGCTTAGTTGATATGCAGTGCAACTTTACACAAAAAACGGGTAACCGAGAGGCCACCCGTTGTCCAGAGCTCTAGCCGTCGCTATTGAGTCGGCGTAGTAACTGATCTTTCAAGTTTGGTGGTGTCCCTTTCAAAGTCAGGGTATCGGTATCGGCATCGTAGAAAATACGCTCACCAAGTAGCATGCCATCAAAATTAATGGTGACACCACCACCTGAGCCAACAAACTTGGTCAACTTACGCATCGCCGTTCTGTCGGCGGGGAAGCTTTCTTCCAGCTCATAGCCCTGCTGTGAAGTGAACTGATAAAAATCAGTCCCGTCTTCAGACTCGGGAAGCTCAGCAGCCAGCTCTTTGACGGTCACTTCATCACCAGCCTGCAGTTGACTGTTACAGTAATCGTACACCTGCTTGCGGTATTCCTGCTTTTCCTCTTTATCCATACGCGAATCGGCACAGAAATCTTCCACAGCCTGCATCAGAACCTGATTCTGCTCTTTGACATCCAGGCCAACTTCTGCCTGCAGGAAATCAAGGAAAAAGTCAGAAATCTTGCGACCGACACGCCCCTTGATGAAGGTCAGGTAACGGTTAGAATCTGCATCCGTTTCCCACGATGACAGATCGATGCGGGCAACAATATCCATCTTCGAGACATCAAGATAATCGGTCGCACTGATATCAAGTTGCTCGGTCACTTTCATACTGTGACAGGTAGGCAGCAGGCCGATAAACAGGTAATCCGTCGCTAGCGATTGGTACTCGGCAATCACCAGTGTGCCAGTCTCGGCAAACGGGTATTTGGCCAGCTCGGCCTGCAGGCGCTGAGCCGACTGATTAGAAAATGTAAGAAAGTCCAACTCACCACGACGAGTCTGTTTCAGCCAGTGGCCAAATTCGCTATCGTCAGAGAAGTGGCCGAACCCTTTGGCACCTTTGCTGCTGTAAACCCGATGGAGCTCCGAAACCAGATCCTCGGTCGCAGTGTTATTATCAAGGGATTGTTTTCGAAGATGAATTTCCAATTCATCGTTTTCATTCTTGACTATTTGATGAAGAATGACGTTAGAAAGCGTGAGACTCATAATGGAAAAATTTCAGTAAATCTAAAGTGTAGGTTATTATAAGTCGCTTTCCTTAACATTAAACAAGATTAAACAAGACTTCCTATGCCAATTACTTCAAAATACACCAATAAAAAAGTTGAACAAATCATTGAAGATATGTTCGATGTATTAGAGAAGCATGATGCTTCTGCAGAACTCGCGCTGATGATCGTGGGCAACATTGCCACCAACATCATCAATGCCGATGTTCCTGCATCGCAAAGGAAAGCTATTGCAGATAAATTCGCGCAGGCTCTGCAGTCCTCTGTCAAAGAAGACTAATCTTGTTTGCTTGTGCCACAGCTATATAGGACTGGGAAACACTGACATCTATGGTCTCCAGCGGTAACAATTACAAAGACAAAGTCTCTCAGCTTATCAGCTGGGGACACTGGTTCAGTTTTTTCAATATCATCGCCGCCATGCTTTTGGGTACGCGGTATATTGTCCATTCTGAGTGGCCGGCATCCCTGCTTGGCCAACTCTACCTGCTGTTCAGCTGGGTCGGCCACTTCGGCTTTCTGGTCTTCGGTTTCTACATCCTGATCCTGTTCCCGGCCAGCTTCCTGATCCCCTCTCAGCGTCTGATGCGGCTGTTTGCCGTGTTAGTGGCCACCACAGGCCTAACCGCATTGCTGCTTGATACCCATGCGTATGAAACGCTGGATCTTCACCTGAGCCCCCTGGTGTGGGATTTACTGCTCAGCGGTGAGCGCACTGAACTCAATGCCCGCTGGCAATACCTGTTTATTACCGTCCCGGTCATCTTCCTGCTCCAGCTGGTGCTGTCTGAATGGCTGTGGCGCAAATTGAGAAAGCTTACCCGCAAACATGTCGGGGTTCCAATCGCAACAGTCTTTGGGATCTGCTTTATCAGCAGCCACCTCATGTACATCTGGGCTGATGCCAATTTGTACCGCCCGATCACCGTACAGCGTTCAAATTTTCCACTGTCCTACCCAATGACAGCCAAAAGCTTCATGGAAAAGCATGGTTTGCTGGACCGTGAAGAATATACCGAGCGTCTCAATGCCCAGGGGATCGAAACCAGCGAACAGCTGCGCTATCCGCTGGAGAAAATGGCATTTGATGATCCAGGAACAGGCAAAAATCTGCTGATCGTAATGATTGATGGGTTACGTAGCGATATGGTTGAGGCCGAAACCATGCCTTACCTGTCAGCCTTCGCCAGCCAAAATATCGATTTCGAAAACCACTACAGCAGCAGCAACGACAATACTGCCGGGATCTTTGGCCTTTTCTACGGCTTGCCGAGCAGCTATATCAACAGCGCCCGCTCAAGCAACGCCAGACCGCTTCTTGTCAGTACGCTTGAACAACGTGGCTACCATTTTGGTTTGTTCGGTGGCGATAACCTTCGTCAGGATCCGATATACTCCGACGCGATTTTCAATGGTCTCCCGGTCGAGGAAATGACCACGACAGATCAAGATGCCGAAGTCGTGGATAGCTGGGCGTCATGGCTTAAAGCCCAGAACAGTGAAAAACCTTGGTTCAGCTACATTGAACTTACGTCAGTACAGAACTTTGAAGAAGGTGGGGATTACTCTCCAAAATTTGAGCCATCACTGGGTTCAAGCAACATCTCAGGCCAGAACACTAACCTGATATTGAAAAATAGCTACCGTAATGCAGCTTACTTTATTGACGAGCAGTTGATCCGTATCTTCGACCAGCTGGTTAACCGACAGCTCATGGATGACACCATTGTCATTATTACGGCGAACCACGGTACTGAATTCAACGAAACCGGAAGTAACAGCTGGGGTGCAAACAGCAACTACAGCCAATATCAATTGAAAGTGCCAATGGTTATCCATTGGCCGGGCAGCGTTTCCTCAGTGAGCGACAGGCTCACCAGCCACCTTGATGTTGCCCCAACATTGATGGAGTCACTGTTTAACACCACAACCCCCTCATCTTCCTACAGCAGTGGCAACAGTTTGTTCAGCCCCTCGGCCAAGCGCCGCTGGATTTTGGCGGGTAATGAAAAAGACATTGTGATGATCCAGCCACAATCGACCACTGTTATTGATAAATACGGTAACTATCTGGTTTATGACCAAGACTATAAACGGATGGATTCTGCCAAACCAAAGCTGTCAACCCTGATGCAGGCTATGCACGAGATGAAACGGTTTTACAGAGCAGAGCAATAAAACAGAACATTTAAAATAAAAGGGCAGCCCATGGCTGCCCTTCCTATTTCCTTGACGCTATTGCCTGCTAACTACAGGTAATCGGTATTATCGGCATAGCATTGCTCATACCCATCCTGCCAACCGTAAGCATATTTATGGTCGGCCTCCATTCTTTCGGGATCTTGACGAAAACCATCCAGATGCGTTGCCGGTTCGTTCTTGCGGCTGAAACACCCGTCTTGGTATCCATCTAAGTAAGGTCGGGTAAATCCGAGTTCAGCCAGCGTGTCGTGACGCGAATCTGCACACCCCGCCAGAAGGAGCAGAGCAAGGGGGAGCCCCATCAATGTTGGTGAAAGAGTCATAAATATCCATATATGAAAGTAAACACCTAAAACTTAGCGGAGAACAGTACTTCAGCCTGTCTTAGTTTCGATACTTCCGCTATCTTTATACCTACCTGATTAATATTCTCTATTTTTCAGCCTCTTATTGAGTGTGATATTTCCCCAAAGAGCAGCGGGTTAAGGATAAAAAATGAATAAAACCGTCTTAATTACTGGCGCAAACCGTGGCGTGGGACTGGCGTTGACCGTGGCTTACCTTGAAGCCGGCTGGCGGGTCTATGCGACCTGCCGCGATATTGCCCGTGCAAATGAGCTGACCCAAAGGCAAAGCTTGTTTCCCAACCTGACCATCGTCGAGCTAGATGTCACCAACCACGATGCCATCTTGCATCTCGCCCAATCGATGGCGTCCATCAGTCTAGACTTGCTTATCAATAACGCAGGCTACTACGGCCCTAAAGGGTATGGTTTTGGTAACACTGATGCCGAAGAATGGCGAAAAGTATTGGAAATCAATACTATTGCGCCGCTGAAGCTGGCAGAGGCCTTCTACCCTCAGCTCAAAGAAGGAACGCCCGGTATGATTGCCTGCGTTTCCTCCAAAGTAGGCAGCATGGCCGAAAATACCAGTGGCGGCGGCTATATCTACCGCTCTTCCAAGGCAGCTCTCAACTCCGTGGTCAAGAGCCTATCGAACGATCTCCAGGCCGAGGGGATTATCACTATCGCCCTTCACCCTGGCTGGGTGCAGACAGAGATGGGCGGACCGAATGCGCTAATCGATAGTCAAACCTCAGCCGTTGGCCTGAAAAAAGTCATCGATAACCTCACTCCGGCCGACTCCGGCTTGTTCATGGACTACCAGGGTAATTACCTGCCTTGGTAACGGCCAAAGCCGCGATGAAAACGAACACTTTATCGCGGCTTCCCCCAGAGTTTTCACCCGAAAAACCACTGATTGATAAGTCAGCCAGTTGCAGCCACACGTATGATGCGTCGCAGAAAGGCTTTCTCGCCAGGAGAAATAAGCCAATTTGCAGTATCCATTTATCTATACAGGTAAAAAAAACGTAACAATAGATTGTGCACCAAGAATCATGATCCAAGTGTGCCGTATCCGTATTGAGTGCATAGTCATTTAGGGTGGAAGGTAAATTGATCCAATATCATAAAGTCCGGCAATTTTACGATCGTCTACTTGCCCAAAGCGGAAAATCCCATAATCTTCAAACAACATGCGAGCAGATCTGCAACAACCTCGCTCTCCGTTTTTCAGTCACCCGTGCGGTTATTGCTCTGGCCTATGGCAATCAGTGGAAAATTATCCTGAACATGGATGAGCAAGGTACCCAGTATCATTATCCGCCTATTCCGTATCTGGAGATCCCCTCGCTACCGGCAGAATTGATCAACTTGGCCATTACGCAACAGTGGCCGGTATTCCATCCTCACAACGCGGGACAGTGGCTGCTGCTTCCCTTAGAGCGGCAATCGGAAAACATTGGCTGCATGCTTATCGACTTCCCCGAAAGTGCTGACAACCAGCACCTTCAGAGCCACGATTTTCACTTTCTCGCGGCATTACTGGCTGCCGAGTTGAATGCCTCGATGTTCGATAGTATTTTCCTGAGTAAATTCAGCAAAGAACGTGTTGCGGAACGAGAGATGAAAATCCGCCAAAACGAACAGCATACCCTGCAAAGACAACTGCAGGCCCTGCATGACATTTCCTTCAAGCTTTGGCGTGCCGACTCAATCGATAGCATGCTGTTCACCGCCGTTGACGAAGCCAAGCAGCGGCTCAATATCGACAGAATGGCCATTTTTTTATTCCAGGCCAGTAACCGAATGAAGGGAACTTACGGCACCGATCTGCAAGGGAATACCGTCAACGAAAGTAACTTCGAATCAGATATCCCTGATATGTGGTTTACCCCCCATGCACTCGGGCAGAAAGAATATCTCGTCGTCGAACAAAACACCCCGCTCTATCATGACCTCAAACAAGTCGGCTTCGGCTGGAGCGCCTACATTTCCCTATGGGATGAAGATACCCTTATTGGCTGGATCGCTTGTGACAACCTGCTAAGAGGCCTGCCACTCCCGGATCACTTTCATCAGCTCCTCAAACAATTCGGCTTCATTGTCTCGCAGCACTTGGTCAGGCGCCAAGCAGAGGAAAAACTGAGGAAGCTCAACGGCGAGCTGGAACAGAGGATTGCCGAGCGAACCCACGCTCTGCAACGAGCCAACACCAAACTTCAGAAGGTATCGCGTGAAGATCCGCTGACCGAGGTAGCAAACCGCCGGGTTTTCGATGAACGCTTTATTGATGAATGGCGACGGGCCGACCGGCACCAGCTTCCGCTATCGATATTAATCATAGACATTGACTACTTCAAAGAGTACAACGACAGCTTCGGCCACGCCGCCGGTGACGAATGCCTCAAAACCATTGCCCAAACCCTGGCGCAGGTTGAGCGGCGAGCCGGAGCCTTGTTTGCCCGTTACGGCGGAGAGGAGTTCGTCCTGCTGCTACCGGGTCAAGATAACCGTGCTACCCACTACGCGGCTGACAAAGCCCTGAACGCCATTCGCCGGCTACGCCTTGCTCGGGACCCGCATCCAGAGCAGACTACGGAGTTTGTCACTATCAGTATTGGCGGTGCCACCATCACGCCTTCAACACGCTACACCCCTGACGCTTTCTTCAAAATGGCCGATTCTGCCCTCTACGAGGCAAAAAGCGGAGGCCGTAACCAGCGGCTAATTGTAGACATTCTAAGCTAGCGGCAATGTCGTGTACTTGCTGATCCGGATGATTAACTGGAACGCCGCTTCCTCGTCCCGCCCTTGCGGGTACTGCCCGCAGCCGGTTTTCTCGTTCCTTTACTCGAACGACGCTTCTTCGTTTTAAAGGGCTCGGGCGATTTTAGGTCGCGCAGGCTCTGGGGAACCTCACAGGTTTTCACCGTTTCCATCATCTGGGTCACCTGGACTTCCAGCGCATTCATGAACGGTTTGTAGGCACACTTTTTATCGGCCATATCCTGCAGCTGGTGTTCCCAATGAGCGGTCATATCCGGATAGGTCGCCTCGTCCGGCAGCGCATAGATCAGGCCTTTGCCTGCATCGGTTGCATGGATGCTTTTGCCCTGACGCATCAGCAATTGCCTTTTAAACAAAATATCCAGGATCCCGGCACGGGTTGCTTCCGTGCCGAGCCCATCGGTCTCTCGGAGGATTTTTTTCAGCGAGCTGTCGGAGACAAAGCGGGCAATTCCGGTCATCGCCTGTAACAGCGTGGCCTCGGTAAACGGCTTGGGCGGCTCCGTCATCTTATCCACAATCTCGCCATCGCGACAGGTCAGGACCGTTCCCTTGTCAAGCGGCGGCACTTTGTCAGCCAGATCCGCCTCATTGTCCGCGGGTTCATCACGCCCCAGCAAAGTACGCCACCCAGCCGACATCAACTGGCGTCCCCGGGCCACAAACAGCCCACCGGCAATGGTGAATTCCAGCTTTGCCTCGCTGTAAATCGCCGCCGGGTAGAACTGCATCAGGTACTGCCTGGCAATCAGCTGGTACACCTTCTGCTCGCTGCCACTCAGGCTCGCGGCATTGACCGCCTTTGGCGTGGGGATAATCGCATGGTGGGCATCCACCTTCTTGTCGTTCCACGCCTTTGATTTGAAGCTAGTATCTGCTCCGTCCACCGCTTTGCCAAGCTGGCTGTCTGTATTGGCAATGGCTTGGCAAACATCCCCAGCCTGGCGCAGGTGATCCATTGGCAAATAACGGCAATCTGAACGCGGATAAGTGATCACCTTGTGTCTCTCGTAGAGCGACTGACATGTGGCCAGCACATCGGCGGCACTCATACCAAAGCGCTTGGCGGCATCAATCTGCAAGGCCGACAGTGAATAGGGCAAAGGAGGAGCCTGCCGGGTTTCCTTGCGCTCCGACGCGGTTACTTCCGCTGGCTGACCTTTAATGCGGCTGACAACGTTCTCACACAGCTTGCGGTTCATCACCCTGCCGTCTTCATCCTGCCAAGGCTTACAAGCTTCGCTCGGTTTCCATCTGGCACGGATCTCCTGCTGCTGGTACGGGATCAGTGCAAACAGCTCATAGAATGGCTTTGGGACAAAATTGGTAATTTCATCATCACGACGGGTCACCAACCCCAGTACTGGCGTTTGCACCCGGCCAACCGATAATACACCTCGGTAACCCCCTTTCTGGCCAAGCAAGGTATAGGCACGGGTCATGTTCATGCCATACAGCCAGTCAGCCCGGGAGCGAGCCAGTGCCGATACCGACAGCGGGATAAAATCACGGTTGCTGCGCAGCTTGCCGAGTGCCCGCTTAACTGCCGCAGGGTTAAGATCGGAAATCAGCAACCGCTGCATGGCAGCTTTCTTGCCCTGGGCAAGATTGACGTAGTCAATCACCTCGTCCACCAGCAACTGCCCTTCGCGGTCCGGGTCACCCGCATGGATCACTTCGCCTGCCTGCTTGCACAGCTTGCGCACCACCCCCAACTGTTTTTTGGCCGATTTGCGGGGAACCAACTGCCACTGCTGCGGCACGATTGGCAAGTCAGCCATATGCCATTTTTTATACTTCTCATCATACGCATCCGGCTCGACCTGCTCGAGCAGATGGCCGATACACCAGGTGACGATATCCCCGTTTCCCGCCTCGATATAGCCATCATGGTTTTTATGAGGACGTGGCAAGACCGCGGCAATGGCGCGCCCCAGGCTGGGTTTTTCTGCAATATATAGACGAGACATGGTTGAAGTTCAGTTGAATCGCTTTGGAAAGTCTTGGCTGAACTATAAGAAAAAAGTCTGGGGAGAACAAGAAAATACTGGATATAGATACAGGCCACTCGACATCAGGCTGGCTGTTGGACAGAAAAAAGCCCAGCGGATGCTGGGCTTAACATCAATGAGTTAGGCGCAATTTTCAGCCAACCATGCCTTGACCTCAGCATATTCACCACGGAAGACAATGCGATCCGCTTTCTTGCCGAGCTGGTAGGTATACATAGGATCGTAGTATTGCTCAAGCAACAGGGTTAACCAATCATAGTGACCGCCAAGCTCACCGGTGGCCTGCATCGCTTTGACCGCCTGCTGCTGGACCAACAGCAGCTCTTCATAGCGCTGGAAGCCAAGACGCTTGCGGATACTGAACATTCCACGCTCCAGGTACTGGGCAAACCGCTCCCATCCCTCTTGTTCGCCGTATTCAGCACAGAAGTCACGTTGCATCCGCACCACGTAATCATCCAACAAACGCTCGAGGCGGACATCCAGCGGATCATCAACAATGGCGATAGGCGCTTGCTGCATGGCTTGGTTGATCGTCAAGGGAACACTGACCGAGCCAATGATCTTACCTTCGTCCTCGTAGACAAAGTGCGACACGCCCGCGGCCTGCTTCTTGAGCATGGCAATCGCCAGCACATTCTCGAAATTGATCTGCGTTCGCTGGGCAGTCACATAGCGACCGAAGGACGAACCTCGGTGATTCGCCGCTCCTTCCAAGTCGATACCGTTGCCGATCTCATTGACCATGATCGTCTTGCCGCAGCCAGTGTTGCCGCCAATCAGGGTCATCGGCTTGGTGGCAACATCATCGATGGTATCGATCAAGAAACGTCGCAGGGCCTTATAGCCCCCCTCGACAAAGGGGTAGTCAACACCGGCTTCTTTGAGCCACTGCTGGGTAATGCGCGAGCGCAGCCCGCCGCGGAAACAGTAAAGATACCCTTCAGGGTTGGCTTCGCAAAAGGCCTTCCACTGTGCTACCCGCTGGGCTTTGATATCGCCGTGCACCAGCTCGTGGCCAAGGGCAATCGCGGCTTCCTGGCCGTGCTCTTTGTAGCAGGTGCCCACCGCCTTGCGCTCTTCGTCCTGCATCAGCGGACGGTTAACGGAGGCTGGAAAAGCACCGAGTTCAAACTCTACCGGCGCACGCATATCCATCAGTGGCGTATCGTTGATAAACAGCTGGCGGAAATCTTGGCAATTAGGACGCGACATAACTAGCAGATCTCAATCAGTACTGTTTCTTCGCTCGGGGCGGTTACCAGCTCGCCGATGGCATTGAGCTCGATGTCATGCTGCTGGGCCAGCGCTTTGACTTCTTGCTCGAATTCAGGTGCCACCGCCAACAGCAGGCCACCTGAGGTCTGAGGGTCACACAGCAGCGCTTTTTGCTGCTCGGTCATCGCCCCCAGGCGGTGGCCATAGCTGGCGAAGTTACGCCCGGTACCACCTGGCACACACCCTTGCTCGATATAATCAAATACGCCCGGCAGGGACGGTACCTGGGCAAACTCGAGCTTCGCCTTCAGACCGCTGCCCTCGCAGATTTCATTGAGGTGGCCCATCAAGCCGAAGCCGGTCACATCAGTCATCGCCTTTACGCCTGCGACGTTGGCAAAGTCAGCACCCGGCTTGTTCAGCTGGCACATCCAGTCGCGGGCCAGCCCGCGGTGCTCTTCGCGCAATTTGGATTTTTTCTCTGCCGTGGTCAGTACCCCGATACCTAGCGGCTTGGTCAGGTAGAGCTTGCAGCCAGCCTCGGCCTGGTTGTTTCGCTTAACACGGTCTGTATCTACAATGCCCGTCACGGCCAAACCGAAAATCGGTTCCGGGGCATCAATCGAGTGACCACCCGCCAGAGAAATACCCGCTTCACGGCATACGGCACGGCCGCCTTCAATCACCTGCTGGGCAATTTCCGGAGCCAGTACGTTGACCGGCCAGCCCAGAATGGCAATAGCCATGATCGGCTTGCCGCCCATGGCATAGATATCACTGATCGCGTTTGTTGCTGCGATACGGCCAAAATCATACGGATCATCGACAATCGGCATGAAAAAGTCAGTGGTGCTGACGACGGCGGTACCATTGCCAAGATCATAGACCGCGGCATCATCTTTACTTTCGTTACCTACAAGCAGGTTAGGATCGGCAAACGGAGCGAGCTGCGTTCGAAGAATAGTATCAAGAACTTGAGGGGAGATTTTACAACCACATCCTGCTCCGTGGCTGTATTGAGTAAGGCGAACATTTTCCATGACACGCTCCGATAATTTTACAAGAGCGATGGATTCTACTCCTGCAACCAGACCCTGTCATCCACTTGGATCAAAAAGGAGAGCCGACGGCTCCCCTCGCAACGTCGCAATATCGGTTACAGGTACTCAACGAACTGAGTCAGATCCCGAACAGGTGGTTTGGCATCCCGGCAGCCGGGGGTGCCCAGATACAAAAAGCCGACAATCATATTATCTCCCCCCACTCCCAGAGCCTGACGGACCACGGGGTGATACGCCCACTTACCGGTGCGCCAAAAACCAGCGTAGCCCTGGGCGATGGCCGCCAGTTGCATGGCCTGCACCGCACAGCCCGCCGACAGGTACTGCTCTATTACCGGCACCTTGTCGTGCTCGGCGACCTTGGCGACGACCGTTATCACCATCGGAGCCCGGAAGGGAGCGCTGCCGGCTTTCTCGATCGCCGCATCATCAGCACCCTCGCTGTTTGCCGCCTCGACCAAAATATCGGCGAGCTTCTGCAAGCCTTCACCTTGGGACACAATAAACCGCCAAGGAGCCAGGCCCGCATGATCCGGCGCCCGCAGGCCCGCCCGGAAGATCGCTTCCAGCGCCTCTCCCTCGGGCGCCGGCGCGACCATCTTGGGCAGCGAGCGGCGGTTTAGCAATAAGGTAAGTGCGTCCATAACAACCTCATAGAAATGTGTAGTTATATTAGACGGTAGCATAGATTCTGCGCAGTAAATCCATGGGAAAGGTACGTGATCCTGGAACCTAACTTCCCCATGTGGTTCTGCGGTTCTGCGGTTCTGCGGTTCTGCGGTTCTGCGGTTCTGCGGTTCTGCGGTTCTGCGGTTCTGCGGTTCTGCGGTTCTGCAAACAGGCTCAAAACGGCCAAGGGAAAATCAACAGATGTCGAAGTTATTATCAAAACTACTTATTCCCAAAAACCTTAGCACCAGCTTCCTAAACATTGCTCCGCTTTAAATACCATAGAGCCACAGAACCGCTTTTCTCCCATAGGACCGTTTTTCTACAACTTCGCCGCCAGCTCAACCCCTTGGCGGATCACCCGCTTGGCATCGACCTCCCCGGCGACATCGGCCCCACCGATAACATGGACATTGGTGTTTTTGGCCCGGAGCGCTTCGGATAGCTCATCCACCGAAGTTTGCCCCGCGCACAGGACTACATGATCGACATCCAACACCCGCGACTGGCCTTCGACCGTGATATGCAATCCGAGATCATCAATCTTGTCGTAGCTGACCCCGCTGAGCAGCTCGACTCCGCGCTTCTCCAACACTTTCTTGTGGATCCAGCCCGTGGTCTTGCCCGGCCCTTTACCCATCTTGCCCGGACGGCGCTGCATCAGCCAAACCTGACGCTGGCTGACATATTCTTCATGCGGATACAGGCCGCCAGCATGCTCAATCGACTTGTCGATCCCCCAATCCTTAAGCCAATCATCCAGGCTCTGGTGGTCGGGCTCGGTCAACATTGTGGACACATCGACCCCGATCCCTCCGGCACCGATGACAGCAACACGCTGGCCCAGCTCGACCTTGTCGCGGATCAGCGTCTGGTAATCAATCACTTTCTCATGCTCGATACCCGGGATCGGCGGACGTCGTGGCTGGACACCGGTCGCAACAATCACTTCGTCGTATCCGCCGAGCTCGTCGGCCGAGACGGCGTGGCCAAGCTTCACATTGACCCCGGTCTGCTCCAGGCGGCGGGTAAAGTAACGAATCGTCTCTTTGAACTCCTCCTTGCCCGGAATTTGCATTGCCAGGTTGAATTGGCCACCGAGATAATCGTTCTTCTCAAACAGATCCACCTTGAAGCCACGCTCGGCCGCTGCAACGGCCGTTGCCATACCGGCTGGACCCGCCCCGACAATGGCAATCTTGCGTTGGCTGGCTGATGGCGACAATACCAGCTCTGTCTCGTAACACGCCTGCGGGTTCACCAGACAGCTCGCTCGCTTGCCGACAAACACATGATCCAAGCAAGCCTGGTTACAACCAATACAGGTATTGATGTCATCCGCCCGATCCTGCTCGGCTTTCACCACAAAATCCGGGTCAGCCAAAAACGGCCTCGCCATCGACACCATATCGGCTTGGTTACTGGCCAGAATGTCTTCGGCAACCTGCGGGGTATTGATACGGTTAGAGGTCACCAACGGAATGGAAATCTCAGACTTGAGCTTTTCGGTCACCCAGGCAAAAGCTGCCCTTGGCACCTGAGTGGCAATGGTAGGGATCCTTGCCTCGTGCCAGCCGATACCGGTATTGAGGATAGTCACCCCTGCCTGCTCAAGCCGTTTAGCCAACTGCACCACCTCGTCATGTGTACTGCCCTGCTCAACCAGATCAAGCATCGACAGGCGGAAAACAATAATGAAATCCCGCCCTACCCGGGCTCGAACCGCCTTGACCAGCTCGATGGGGAAGCGCATCCGGTTTTCATAACTGCCGCCCCACTCATCGTATCGATGGTTCGAGCGCTTACAGATAAACTGGTTGATCAAATAACCTTCCGATCCCATCAGCTCCACACCGTCGTAGCCTGCCTCTCTGGCTAGCTCAGCGCTGCGGGCAAAGGCCTCGATGGTTTTCTTAATTTGTCGGGAGCTCATTTCCTTGGGGGTAAACTTGGAGATAGGCGCCTTGATAGACGAGGCACTGACTGCAAAAGGATGCATGGCATAACGGCCGGCATGGAGCAGCTGCAGCGCAATCTTACCCCCCTCCTCGTGCACCGCATCGGTAATCACCCGGTGCGCTCGAGCCGCCCGCCCCGAGCTAAACTCAGCACTGAGCGGATGGAGGCGACCGCGAAAGTTCGGCGAGAAACCGCCGGTGACAATCAAGCCAACGCCGCCCTTGGCTCGGGCTGCATAAAAGGCAGCAAGTTTTTTGAATCCATCGCGGGATTCTTCCAGCCCGGTATGCATCGATCCCATCAACACACGATTACGCAATTGAGTGAAACCAAGTTCTAGCGGCGCTAACAGATGAGGGTAAGATTTATCGTCCATGGCTTCCATTCTTTATGTTGTTATGGTCTGACCAGTATACGAAGGTGCCAACCATATTTCAAACAAACGTTTACATAAACGCAACAATATATTGATTTAGATCTAACTCTCTGTATAAAAGTAGGTATATTCATTTTGATGCTAGCTGCCCCGCATTTGTTTGCCCCGGCGATTCAGCCGATACGATTAGATACTGTAATTCCTTGATTACTCAGGTAGCATAGAACTTAACCATAATTATTACGTCCAATCAGATATAGATTGAGAGATAAGCAGGCCCAGAGCCTTGGCTAAATATCAGGAACCTTCATGAAAATGATCTTTAAAGGAATTGGCAAAATTTTCCGTTGGATATGGAAACTGATCAGCTTTACCCGTCAGCTGATCATCAACTTACTCTTCCTCATTATCATTGGCGCGCTTTTCTTTGTCTTCAGCGAAAGCGGCAAGGAGCCAGAGCTACCGGAGCAAGCGGCGCTGGTCTTAGACCTTTCGGGGCCGATTGTCGAGCAGCGGAGCTATACCAGCCCACTCGATAGCCTGACCAGCAGTGCGTTCGGCAACGAACAGGCACAGGAGAATGTGTTGTTCGATATTGTCGAGACCCTGCGCACTGCAGCGACCGACGAGCGTATCACCGGGTTAGTACTCAACCTGCGCGATATGCAAGAGACTAACCTGACCAAGCTGCGCTATATCGCTAAGGCCCTCGAGGAGTTCAAGCTATCCGGCAAGCCGGTCTACGCGATAGGCGATCACTACAAGCAGAGCCAGTACTACCTGTCGAGCTACGCCGATAAAATCTTCATGTCCCCGGATGGCGGTGTACTGCTGACGGGTTACGGCAGTTATACGCTGTACTACAAGAGCCTGTTCGAGAAGCTGAACGTCAACACCCATGTCTTCCGTGTCGGTACTTACAAGTCTTTCGTCGAGCCGTATACCTTGGACGGTATGTCTGACCAAGCTCGCGAAGCCAACACCGCATGGCTAAACCAGCTGTGGGGGGCCTATACCTCTGATGTCGCGAGCAACCGCCAAATTGAAGCCCGTTCTCTGACGCCAGAGCTTGATCAGTTTGTCGCCGAGCTGAAAAGTGTCGACGGCGACTTTGCCAAGCTAAGCCAAAAGATGGGCTTGGTCGATGAGCTGGTAAGCCGCCCGCAACTCCGTCAGCAGCTGATTGAGGCATTTGGTGAAAACGACGACCACAGCTTTAATCAGATCAGCTACTACGATTACCAGCCAACCGTTACCGACACCCAGCTTCCGAGTGACAACCAAATTGCAGTTGTGGTCGCTAGCGGTGCCATCATGGATGGCAGCCAGCAACGGGGCAATGTCGGCGGTGATACCACGGCTACTCTACTGCGCGAAGCTCGCCTTGATGACAACGTGAAATCAGTGATCCTGCGCGTCGATAGCCCAGGGGGCAGTGCCTTTGCCTCGGAAGTGATCCGCAACGAAGTCGACGCCCTCAAGGCAGCCGGCAAGCCCGTGGTGGTGTCGATGTCGAGTGTTGCGGCATCTGGCGGTTACTGGATTTCCGCCTCTGCTGACAAGATCATGGCCCAGCCGACCACGATTACCGGTTCGATCGGTATCTTCGCGATCCTGACGACTTTCGAAAAAGGACTGGAAAAGATGGGGATCTACAGTGACGGTGTGGGTACTACTCCATTCTCCGGTGTCGGTGTGACCCGCGAGTTACCAGAAGGTATCGCCGAAATCTTCCAGCTTGGGATTGAAAATGGCTACCAGCGTTTCATCGGCTTGGTCAGCCAATACCGCGATATGACGATTGAACAAGCCGACAGCGTTGCGCAGGGCAGGGTCTGGACCGGCCAAGATGCCCTGGCCCTCGGCCTAGTCGACGAGCTCGGTGACTTTGACGATGCCATCAACAGCGCCGCCGAACTGGCCATGCTGGGCGATGACTACGAGCTTCGCTGGATGGCTAAACCGCTGAGTACTGCAGAGATATTCATGCAACAATTCAGTTCTGGTGCCAAGGTACTCTTCCACCAGTTGGTATGGGGGGAACTGCCGGAGGCAATGCAACCAGTCACCCAAAAAGTTGTTACAGACCTCTCAACCCTTGGTAACTTCAATGATCCAAAAGGGCAATATGCCTTCTGTATAAACTGCCCGGATCGTTAAAAGTGAGATCAGCCCGGCATCGCCGGGCTTTTTTTACGCTACATACCCCGTATAATGCGCCCACCAAACCGATAATTCTGTACCTTCATATGGAAAGAAAAAACATTTACATCGCCTACACGGGCGGCACAATTGGCATGCAGAAGTCTGACCACGGCTATATCCCGGTTGCAGGCTTCATGGAACAGCAACTGGAAAGCATGCCAGAATTCCATCGTGCAGAAATGCCAAAGTTCACCATCCACGAGTACGATCCCCTGATTGATTCGTCGGATATGACGCCAGCGGATTGGCAGCGCATTGCTGATGATATTAAAGCGAACTACGACAAGTACGACGGTTTTGTGATCCTACATGGTACGGATACCATGGCATACACCGCGTCGGCCCTGTCTTTCATGTTCGAAAACCTCGACAAGCCAGTGATTGTGACCGGTTCGCAAATTCCGCTTGCGGAATTGCGCTCTGACGGCCAGAGCAACCTGCTCAATTCGCTGCACGTTGCGGCTAACTACCCGATTAATGAAGTCACTGTTTTCTTCAACAACAAGTTGATCCGTGGTAACCGCAGTACCAAAGCCCACGCAGACGGGTTCGGTGCCTTTATTTCACCTAACCTACCACCGCTGCTGGAAGCCGGTATCAACATTCAACTCAATAATGTTGAAATCGACAAGAAACCTGACGGGCCATTCAAGGTTCACAACATCACGCCACAGCCTATTGGCGTGATCACCATGTACCCGGGGATCTCACCAGAAGTGATCCGCAATACCCTGCGCCAGCCGGTCAATGCGATGATCCTGCTGACCTTCGGGGTGGGTAATGCCCCGCAAAATCCGGAACTGCTAGAACAGCTCAAAGAGGCAAGCGAGCGTGGTGTAATCGTCATGAACCTGACCCAATGCCTGTCAGGCAAGGTCAACATGGGCGGATATGCGACGGGCTGTGCCCTGGCTGACGCCGGGGTACTCAGCGGTTATGACATGACCCCGGAAGCCGCACTGGCCAAGCTCCACTTCCTGCTAAGCCAAGATCTGCCGGTAGAAACCGTCCGCAGCATGATGCAGCAAGATCTTCGCGGCGAACTGACGCTCTAAGCGCCAAATAAGCCACGGCCAAAACAAAAACGGCAGTAAATCGCTGCCGTTTTCATTGTTCTCCCCGCATAAACAACAACTCGGCTACACTTTGACTATTCCTGTCAGCAAAAGGCCGCCCGTACATTATGATCCTACATGGTTCCTCGATTTCACCATTTGTCAGAAAAATCATGCTGGCCCTTGCCTACAAAGGGATCAACTACGAGCTTCAGCCCCTCAACCCCTACTTTGAAAAGGAGCTGGCTCAAAAGCGCCATCCGCTCGGTAAAGTGCCTGTGCTGGAGGTCGACCAGTACAGCATTATCGATTCCACGGTCATCGCCCATTACCTTGATGACCAATATCCCGTCCCCCCGTTATATCCCGGCGACCCGCTCACCCGAGCAAAAATCCGCTGGCTGGAAGAGTATGCCGATACCCGGCTCACATCGCTCATTGGTGGCGTACTGTTCTACCAGAAAATCCTGAGGGGGAAGATGCTCGATAAAGACGTCGATGAAGAAGCCGTTGAGCAGTGCCTCGAGCACCACCTGCCTCGGGCCATACAGTACCTTGAAGAGCAGCTACCCGAGCAGGGCTATATTGGCGACCACCTGTCGATGGCAGAAATAAGCTTGTGGAGTGTACTGCGAAGCGGTTGGATGGCTGGACTGAGGTTTTCCCACTACCCGCATCTTGACAGTTACCTTGCACGCATCGAGCAAGAGCCCTGGGTCGCCAACCTGGTTGGAGAGGAAGACCACGAGCTATCAGGTTTCTATTGCCCGCCCGTGGTACTCGGCACCATTAGATAACATGCCTGTGCCGTGCCAAGCCTTATAGCTGATCATGCTCAAACCGGGCTATGTCATCGGCGGCCACCGCTGCTGCCGGCTCCTCGCCTGCAAACTCTTTTTTCAGCTCTGCCTTGGACTTAAATTTGAGTTCCCCCCCTTTTTCGACCGTCATATGGGCAGCTTCAGCGTTATGGCGGGACTGGTAGAGCATAACGGCCTGCATGGCCGAGTCGCGTTGAACAGGGGTCAAAAGCGTTCCATCTGGCCACTTGCCAATTTCAACGGCGGTTGAAAGCCGCTGGTAAACTTCTGGGGTCATGGCGTTGAGCACCGTTTCTATATCCATGGCTGTTCACTTTTTCCATTTAATGATTATTGTTGCCCGCAGTAATAGCAGTTTCCATTAAAGCTCGCCAAGAATACGTCGATAAAATGCTTGGGGGATCACACTGCTCAAAATCGGCGGCCCGCCGCAGTCTTTTATCGCCATTTTGATAAACTCATTAATAAGAACACCTTGACCAAAGGCACTGGAAGCCAAATGAGAAAAACAATCCAAAAACTTACCCTTCTGTTGGCCAGCGTCATTTTTGTCAGCGGTTGCTTCGAGCGCCACCGCTCAACCGACAGCTTGTGTGAGGCCGAGCCCCAACTCTGTGCCGACACTAACCTCAATGACGGCCAATGCCGGCTGCAGCGGGTCAACCTGATTTGGCAACGTTACGAGGTGCAGAAAAACCCTAGCGACAAAGAAAAGTTCCAAGAGCTCAAATATACCTACGATTATCAGAAATGCCTGGAGTATGCCGCCCGCATCGAGCCTACGGAATTGAAGGAGCGCAAAACCCACCGAACCCAGGCCATGCTCAGTGCCTACGCTTCCATCAAACGACTCAACCTTGAGCTCGCCGAATCGAACGACCCGGAGATCCTGTATTTTCGCTGGAGCCAAGGCGACAGAGATGCACTGCGGAAATTCTTGAGGCTCGAAGGCTCGCCAGAAATGGAAACACCGGAGATGCAGTTGGCCTTGGCGACCTTTTACACCACCAAAGATCAGGAGAAGACCATCCAGTTGCTCAAACACTCACTTGAGCTCTACCCGCGCAAGCCGAAGATAAAACCAGAAATCATCCAGGGCCTGGCCACCCTATCCCATCAAAGCGGGGCGAGTGAGCAGGCCTACCTGTGGGCCAAAGTCGGTGGGAAATTGGCAATACCGGTCGCCAGCCAGGAGAAGCTCAATGCCTTCTACCCTATGAGCGACGAGCGTCGCAATGAATTGAATGAGCAGGCAGAACACATTGCCCAGGCACTCAGTGATGGCAAGTTCCACACAAGCATGGCGAATTAGCCCAGCTTATTTCTGAGATGGCAGGTACGCCCTGTAATGGAAGCAGGGCGTAACGGAATCTTGGGGCGTTAGCCGTCTCGGTGATCGCTATCGCGACTCTCGTGATTAAACCGCAGGGATACCGAGTTAACACAATACCTTTCTCCGGTGGTTTTGGGTCCGTCCGGGAAAACATGGCCGAGGTGGCTATCACACTGGGCACAGCGGATCTCAATGCGGTGCATGCCATGGCTGTGATCATCGAGGTAGCGAATTGCATCACGGGCGATTGGCGCATCAAAGCTTGGCCAGCCACACCCCGAGTCGTATTTGCTGCCCGAATGGAATAATGGCGCTTGGCAACAGGTACAGCTGTAAATACCGGTTTCGCGGTTATGGAGCAACTTACCGGAAAAAGGAGCCTCGGTCCCCTGCTCCCGACAGATGTGATACTGTTCTTCCGTTAGCTTTTCACGCCAATAAGACTCTGATTTTACTGACATTACCTTTCCTTCTTATAATTTTCACGTTATCTCTTCCGAAAAATGGTTGCCATTAACGCGGTCTGTGGCACATACTTTCTGCTCGAAAGGATTTTACATCTTCACTGCTCATTAAAGCATATTTTGAATGGGCTTCGTGTTGATATTAAAAGTTAATAACAGCAATGATTGATATTCATACAACTTCTGTACGAATTTGCAGCGTTGTAGTAGGAATGTAAAAAAAATCCGAACTTTTTTTTGACCTCACGCAATTTAAGTTCGTTTTTCACTTGCAGCGTCACGTTAGATTCTGTAATTTTACTACCAGTTATCTTTCATTAGAAATTAAGTTGTGGAGCAACTGTAATGACTATCAAAGTAGGTATTAACGGTTTTGGCCGTATTGGACGTTTTGTTTTCCGTGCTTCTGTAGAGCGTAACGACATCGAAGTTGTTGGTATCAACGACCTAATCGACGTTGAGTACATGGCTTACATGCTTAAGTACGATTCAACTCACGGCCGCTTCAACGGTACTGTTGAAGTAGAAGGTGGCAACCTAATCGTTAACGGCAAAACAGTTCGCGTAACTGCAGAGCGTAACCCAGCGGACCTTAAGTGGGACGAAATCGGTGTTGACGTTGTTGCTGAAGCAACAGGTATCTTCCTAACTGACGAGACTGCTCGTCAGCACATCACAGCTGGTGCGAAGAAAGTTGTTCTAACTGGCCCATCTAAAGATGCGACTCCAATGATCGTTATGGGTGTTAACCAAGACACTTACGCTGGTCAGGACATCGTTTCTAACGCTTCTTGTACTACGAACTGCCTAGCGCCAATCGCTAAAGTTCTTAACGACAAGTTCGGCATCGAGTCTGGTCTGATGACTACTGTTCACGCAACTACAGCTACTCAGAAGACTGTTGACGGTCCTTCTGCTAAAGACTGGCGTGGTGGTCGTGGTGCTTCTCAGAACATCATCCCATCTTCAACTGGTGCTGCTAAAGCTGTAGGCGTTGTTCTTCCAGAACTAAACGGCAAACTAACTGGTATGGCTTTCCGCGTACCAACTGCTAACGTTTCTGTAGTTGACCTAACAGTTAACCTAAAAACTGGCGCATCTTACGAAGCTATCTGTGCAGCAATGAAAGAAGCTTCTGAAGGCGAGCTGAAAGGTGTTCTAGGTTACACTGAAGACCAGGTTGTATCTCAGGACTTCATCGGTGAAGTACAGACTTCTGTATTCGATGCTAAAGCGGGTATCGCTCTAACTGATAACTTCGTTAAAGTTGTATCTTGGTACGACAACGAAATCGGTTACTCAAACAAAGTTCTAGACCTAATCGCTCACATCTCTAAGTAATGTAAGCTTTTAGCTAGATAGTAAAAGGCGACGCTACGGTGTCGCCTTTTTTGTACCCGTCATTTTTTGTGCTCGACACTCGCCAACCAGCAAGCACTAAACAGCAGCTAAAAAATAATTACAAATTTAACAAATATTTTTTAATCAGTTTTGTTATTTTTTAAATAAAAATAAGTGTAGAATTGACTGTTACTTTTCCACCAAGGTGGCAATCATTTATACATTGCTACAACCAAAGGATAATCTGATGGATTTCAATACTCTTCCAACAGTGGCGGCCTTATCCGATGCTGTCACTATCTGTGAATACCAAGGGATCAAGATTGTACGGATCAACCATGCTCAAGCTGAGGCGGCTATTTCACTGCATGGTGGCCATCTCGTTTGGTTCAAGCCTAAAGGTGAGGATGATGTAATTTGGCTGAGCGAAAAAGCCGAATTTGATACCACCAAAGCGATACGCGGCGGGATCCCAGTATGCTGGCCGTGGTTTGGCAAAGCCGCCGCCCCTTCACACGGTTTCGCCCGGAACAGTGAGTGGACGCTTTACGAACACCGTGAAAATGACAATGGCGTGATCATCGCCCTAACCCTGTGCGACTCGGATGCGACCCGTGCTGTTTGGCCGTACAAGTTCAGCAATATGCTGACCTTCGAAATTGGCACGGAACTAACGGTTTCACTGACCTCCACCAATAGCGATGACAACGCATGGAGCTACTCCGGCGCACTACATACTTATTTCAATGTAGAAAGCATCCGCGAGACCACAATCACCCAGATGGGTAGCGAGTACCAAGACAGCACCCAATCAGATCAAATCTGCCAGGGCGGCGACAAACTGACTTTTCAGTGCGAGGTCGACCGCGTTTACACCCAGCCAGAGTCAACCGTGTTGATCGCCGACGGTAGCCGTCGCCAAATCGCGGTCACCAACAGCGGCCACAATGCCGCAGTGATCTGGAACCCGTGGCAGGCACTGTCCCAAAGCATGGCAGATATGGCCGACGACAGCTTTGAAACCATGGTGTGTGTAGAGTCGACCATCCACAACAGCCAGAGCATCACACTGGCACCGGGTGAATCACATACCCTCACCACCCAGATCCAGGTCAAGCGCTAGCGTCTTAGCATACGGGTTAAGCTGCCCGCTGCACCATAAAAATACCTGTACGGCAGCTGCCGTCAGGTATCCTCCATCACCCTGTCAAGCCAGCATCTGGGTATTCGCTTCAATAAGCACCCAGCCATTGCCATCAGGATCGGCGAAGGTCGCAAATCGTCCCCCGATCAGGGTCACAATCTCTGACAACGGGACCCCCCGGCTCGACAGCTCGTTGTGGGTCAAGTGGATATCATCCGTCTGAACCACCAGCCCCTGTACGGATCCGGCTTTCATTCCCCCGAATGGCATCACCAGACTGATCGTCGTTTCAGCCCCTTTAGGTGCAAGCTGAATCCAACGCTTATGCTGATCCGCCTGGTGATCCCGTATCAGCTCAAAGCCCAGGGCATCGCGATAAAAAGCTAACGCCTGATTTTGATCAGATACAGGAATTGAAACTGTATCAACACGAGAAATACTCATTAACTAGGCTCCCCCAACTCTCGGCACTTTTTTAGCTTAAGCCAGAGATTTTGATTTAGCTCACAAAATAACTCCCACTCGCACTTTTTTAACATCACAACGACAAGAAATAGGCCATACCGCCCCCCCGTTGACTTCATGCTTATTTGCAAAAATAGCCATGGAAAATCCATTTTTTTGCAAAAAAGCCATCTTGCTCTGGCCTGGCACCATTTAACACCTATTTGCGATGATGAAATCCTTTGCATTCAGTAAATAACTCTGGCTTAGAAATAAAATTCACCATATCTGCCTATTGATTTTCACAAGCGAGCATCATCACAAGCCATCAACATTTTTGTGATTTTTTTTAAACACCAGCACTTGCAGAACGGGATTTATAGGAGGATAGTAGATTAATGAGCAAAATATATGCAGCTTGTAAGGAACACCCAAAAAGGAAATTTAGTTTATAAACCAACAACTCAGTCAAGCAATTTAATCAGTTAGGTCTAGTCTTAAGATATGGGGGATGTGAAAGATTTGTGTTTTCGTCCTTTCTAATTGATTAAAGAACGATTCAGGGGGCATACCATGAGTATTTTTGACCACTATCGTCAACGCTATGAAGAATCCAAGGATGAAGAGCTTTCATTGCAAGAATTCCTTGAGATTTGCCGTAACGACCGCAGCGCTTATGTCAATGCAGCAGAGCGCTTGCTGATGGCCATTGGCGAACCAGAAATGATTGATACCGCTCAAGACCCACGCTTGAGCCGCCTTTTCTCCAATCGTGTGATTTCGCGCTATAAAACGTTTGAAGATTTTTATGGTATGGAAGATGCGATTGAGCAAATCGTTTCCTACCTCAAACACGCCGCACAGGGCCTGGAAGAGCGTAAGCAAATCCTCTATTTACTTGGTCCTGTAGGTGGTGGTAAGTCATCGTTGGCTGAAAAACTGAAAAGCCTCATGCAGAAGGTGCCAGTATATGTGCTAACAGCCAACGGCGAGCGCAGCCCTGTCAATGACCACCCATTCTGCTTGTTCGATAAAGTTGAAGACGGCGATATCCTCAAGAAGGAATACGGTATCCCCGAACGCTACCTCAACACCATTATGTCGCCTTGGGCCGCCAAACGCCTGCACGAGTTCGGTGGTGATATCACCAAATTCAAAGTCGTGAAGGTTCGCCCATCCATTCTCGACCAGGTCGGTATTGCCAAGACCGAGCCCGGCGATGAGAACAACCAGGACATCTCTTCACTGGTCGGTAAAGTCGATATTCGCCAACTTGAGCACTTCGCCCAGGACGACCCGGACGCGTACAGCTACTCAGGTGCTCTCTGTAAGGCCAACCAAGGCCTGATGGAATTCGTCGAGATGTTCAAGGCACCGCTGAAAGTACTCCACCCGCTGTTGACTGCCACGCAGGAAGGCAACTACAACGGTACCGAGGGGCTATCAGCACTGCCATTTGACGGTATTATCCTGGCCCACTCCAATGAGTCGGAGTGGCAGTCATTCCGTAACAACAAGAACAATGAAGCCTTCCTTGACCGTGTCTTCATTGTCAAAGTGCCATACTGTCTGCGCGTTTCCGAAGAGATCAAAATCTACGAGAAACTGTTGCAGAGCTCCGAGCTGTCAGCGGCACCATGCTCACCTTCTACCTTGGAAATTCTTGCCCGCTTCTCGGTGCTTTCTCGCCTGAAAGAGCCGGAAAACTCGAGCCTGTACTCGAAGATGCGAGTCTATGACGGTGAAACACTCAAAGATACCGATCCGAAGGCCAAGTCTTATCAGGAATACCGCGATTATGCCGGTGTCGATGAAGGTATGGCTGGTCTGTCTACCCGTTTCGCGTTCAAGATCCTATCGCGGGTGTTCAACTTCGACCACTCCGAAGTGGCAGCTAACCCAGTCCACCTGTTCTATGTACTAGAACAGCAGATTGAGCGTGAGCAGTTCCCACAAGAGTTGGCTGAGAAATATCTTGAGCACCTCAAGGGTTACCTAACACCTAAGTACGTCGAATTTATCGGTAAAGAAATCCAGACCGCTTACCTCGAGTCATACTCTGAGTACGGCCAGAATATCTTTGACCGCTACGTCAGCTATGCCGACTTCTGGATCCAAGACCAGGAATACCGTGACCCAGAGACAGGCCAGCTATTCGACCGCGCCGCTCTGAACAATGAGTTGGAGAAAATCGAGAAACCTGCCGGGATCAGTAATCCGAAAGATTTCCGTAACGAGATCGTCAACTTCGTGCTTCGTGCCCGTGCCAGCAACGCCGGTAAGAACCCGAACTGGACCAGCTATGAAAAACTTCGGACAGTCATCGAGAAGAAAATGTTCTCGAATACCGAAGAGCTGCTACCAGTTATTTCATTCAACGCCAAAACATCAACGGAAGAGCAGAAGAAACATGACGACTTCGTTGCCCGTATGATGGAAAAAGGCTATACCCGCAAACAGGTCCGCCTGCTATCTGAGTGGTACCTGCGTGTGCGTAAGTCTTCGTAAGTTAGATGGGATGAATAAGGGGAGAGCTTATGGCGCATTTTATAGACCGCAGGCTCAACGGTAAAAACAAAAGCACGGTAAACCGTCAGCGTTTCCTGCGCCGTCACAAGCAGCAGATCAAAGAATCGATTGCAGATGCGGTGAACAAACGCTCGATTACCGATGTGGAAAGCGGTGAAGATATTACTATTCCAAACCGTGACATCCGCGAGCCAAGCTTTCACCAAGGCCGGGGCGGACAACGTGAAGTTGTCCACCCGGGCAATGACCAGTTCAGCCCCGGAGACCGGATTGAACGCCCCCAAGGAGGGGGCGGACAAGGCGGTGCTGGAGAAGGACAGGCCAGCCCCGATGGTGAGGGCCAGGATGAATTCGTATTCCAAATATCCAAAGATGAATACCTCGACTTACTCTTTGAGGATTTGGAACTGCCAAACCTCGAAAAAAACCAGCTCAACAAAATCGTTGAGTGGAAAACGTTCCGTTCGGGCTACAAGTCGTCCGGCGTGCCGGCCAACATAGCCATTGTAAAATCGCTCCAGAATTCGCTGGCGCGGCGTACCGCAATGACGGCAGCCAAACGCCGCCAGCTGCGTGAGCTAGAAAAGACACTGGATTTGCTAATGAACACCGAACCCGCCCAGCCTTTCGAGGAGGAGCGGATTAAAGAGGAAATCCAGGGATTACGCCAGAAAATCAGTAGTGTGCCGTTCATTGATACCTTTGACTTACGCTACAAGAACTACGAGCGCCGGCCTCAGCCGAGCAGCCAAGCGGTAATGTTCTGCTTGATGGATGTCTCGGGATCGATGGATCAGGCCACCAAGGATATGGCCAAACGTTTCTACATCTTGCTGTACCTGTTCCTCAACCGGACCTACAAGAATGTCGACGTCGTGTTTATCCGCCACCATACCCAGGCCAAGGAAGTGGATGAACATGAGTTCTTCTACTCGCAGGAGACCGGGGGCACCATAGTGTCCAGTGCTCTGCGCTTGATGAACGAGATAGTGAAGAAACGCTACTCCCCTGCCGAGTGGAATATCTACGCGGCACAGGCATCGGATGGGGATAACTGGGCGGATGATTCACCGGGCTGCCGTGAGCTCTTGGACAAAGAGATCTTGCCGGTGACCCGTTACTACTCGTATATCGAAATCACACGCCGGGCCCACCAAACACTATGGCGGGAATATGAGGCGCTACAGGCCAGCCACAGTAACTTTGCGATGCAGAATATCAGGAGTGTGGAAGACATTTTCCCTGTATTCCGGGAGCTATTTAAAAAGCAAGTCAGTTAACATCGCTTTAGGGGGAATGTGCTATGGAGACAGCCGCCAATTCAAAGACACTCAGTGACGGTCCAGATTGGACATTCGATTTATTGGATAAATACCACAAGGAAATCAAGCGGGTAGCAGAACACTACCGGCTTGATGCCTATCCCAATCAAATCGAGATCATCACTGCCGAACAGATGATGGATGCTTATTCCAGTATTGGTATGCCGATCAACTACCATCACTGGTCATTTGGTAAGCGTTTCATTGAAACCGAGCGGGGCTACAAGCACGGCCAGATGGGCCTTGCCTACGAAATTGTTATCAACTCCGATCCCTGTATTGCCTACCTGATGGAAGAAAATACCATCACCATGCAGGCATTGGTAATGGCCCATGCCTGTTATGGCCATAACTCGTTCTTTAAAGGCAATTACTTGTTCAAGACTTGGACGGATGCCAGTTCAATCATCGACTATTTACTGTTTGCCCGTAAATACATCACTGAATGTGAGGAAAAATACGGGGTCGATGAAGTTGAGAGACTCCTGGACTCTTGCCACGCCTTGATGAACTATGGCGTTGACCGATACAAGCGACCACAGAAGATCTCGATGGTCGAGGAAAAAGCACGTCAGAAAGCCCGGGAAGACTACCTGCAAACACAGGTTAACTCGTTGTGGCGAACTATTCCGGTCCAGCAAGAAGAGGAGGTCGAGGCCGAAGAAGTGCGATTCCCGGCCGAGCCACAGGAGAATATTCTCTACTTTATTGAAAAACATGCACCTTTATTGGAGCCATGGCAACGTGAAGTGGTCAGGATTGTCCGCAAGGTCAGCCAGTACTTCTACCCTCAAAAACAGACCCAGGTCATGAATGAAGGGTGGGCAACCTTCTGGCACTATACCATCCTCAACCACTTGTACGACGAAGGCCTGGTTACCGATCGGTTCATTATCGAGTTCTTGCACAGCCATACCAATGTAGTCGCCCAACCGGACTACAACAGCCCTTACTATAGCGGGATCAACCCCTATGCACTGGGCTTTGCCATGTTCCAGGACATCCGACGGATCTGTGAGAACCCCACCGAGGAAGACAAATACTGGTTCCCGGACATCGCCGGTAAGGACTGGCTAGATACACTCCACTTTGCGATGGAGAATTTCAAAGACGAAAGTTTTATTAGTCAATTCTTGTCTCCGAAGGTGATTCGTGACTTCAAACTGTTCGCGGTCAACGATGACGACCGCCACAACTATGTCGAAGTCAGTGCCATTCACAATGAGGAAGGCTACCGGGCTATTAGGGAGAAACTGTCGTCCCAATACAACCTCAGCAACAATGAGCCGAACATCCAAGTCTGGAATGTCGCACTGAAAGGTGACCGTTCACTAACCTTGCGCTATGTCCCACACAATCGTATCCCGTTAGCGAATAGCCACCAGGAAGTCTTGAAGCACCTGCACCGCTTGTGGGGCTTTGACGTCACCTTGGAGGAGGAGCTACCCGACGGCCGAACCCATATCTTGGGTACCTGCCCTAACCGTGCCCAGTACAATGCCGAGATCTGATCGTCTGTCTATTTAACCAAACAAGGGCAATTATCCGCCGACAAACGTTACACACACTTTAACATTTAGAAACAAAAAGGAGATGCCATGGCATCTCCTTTTTTTACAGTGTAGTGCTATCGGTGCTGATTACTGCTCTTCTTCGAACAAGTAACGGGCAATTTCAATACGGTTAGCATACCAAATCGCCCCACTCTCGCGACCATATTTGCGGATACGATCAGCGACCAGCTCAGGCTGATTGTTGTCACAGTAGGACTTCATGTCACGGTAGAACTCAAGAGCCAGCTCACACGCTTCTTTGGACATGAAATAATAACCGCCCACACGGGTGTATATTTTGCGTAGACCGTTAATTGTTAAGACATACAGGGTATTTCCCGACTTCGAGGCCAACCCCTGGAACATACGGTAGTCAAAGTAGTTAAACGCGCGAGCACGGCTAATGGCCTCACACAGTTCAGGTTCATCTTTACCGTATTTATCAACGATCTTTTTCACTTCCTGCATCAAGTCCGCTTTGTCTTCGCTTTGCTCAATGTAGTCAGCAAAACTATCGGCCTTCAACAGCGCTTCACATTCCTCGATGACATGGTTGATCAAAGCTGAGGACTCTTCAGGATTCCCCTTAACCGCGTAGCGCATGTATACACTGCTGATATCGGTACGGGCCGAAAGCAGATCTTCCAATACGCCCTGTACATCTTGGCCATCAAGTGTGATTAGGGTATCGAGGATACTAAGCCCCGAGGTATCCATGTAGTTGTTAACCCGGGTCGGTTTACCATGCTGGATTGTCAGCCAGCCATCACGAGCCAGGCGCTGCAGCACCTCACGAAGGGTTGTCCGTGTCACACCAATGAGCTCTGACAACTCTCGTTCTGCGGGAAGGATTGAGCCCTGGGGGAAGTGATTATTCCAGATACTCTCAATAATGTATTTCTCAGCAAATGTTGCTGGGCTATCAGCCTTTATAACCATCTGATCAGTTTTCCAGTTGCTTCTTGCTCTATTTTTATTAACTCATCATACCACCAGTCTTTACCTTATGCCTACCTAATTACCAAAAGAAGTATCTCGGCTGCTTATTTATAACCATGCACAATGGGGCGATTGATATGCACCCGGTATATCGGTACGGGCAAAAAATTGCTCAAAGTTCAGTCGAACTAAAATTTGACGAAGCTCAACGTAAAATGAAAATTGTAAGCATATATTTCAAAGCTACGTGAAAAATACCCATACAAGCCGTGTTTTGCGATGAATTTTCACAAACGTCAATAAGTTCATCTCTAAGCACTTGACTGCGATGGATCACGCGGTAGAGTTAGCACGTTTTCACTCTGGGAGCTGAACGGATGCTGCTGCCTGCTTTAAGTTAAACACCATCAAGGAAATGGTCTTTAGCTTAGAGGGTCTCAAAAGAACATTTAACCAGAACAATAACATAATGGTTATCCTGCTCTCGGACTTCAAAGGCAAGATAGCAACGCAGCTCATTATTAATAGTATTTGCGTATATCAAGAGACTCGGACACATGGCAATTTCGCTAAGGAACGCCTTTATAAAAAACTTCCTCGGTAAAGCACCGGACTGGTACAAAGTCGCCATCATTGCTTTCCTGATCATCAACCCCATAGTTTTCTTCCTGATTGACCCCTTCGTTGCCGGTTGGTTACTCGTTATCGAGTTTATTTTTACCTTGGCAATGGCATTGAAGTGCTACCCGTTACAGCCCGGTGGTCTGCTCGCCATTGAAGCGGTCGCAATTGGGATGACCAGCCCAGAAATGGTCAAGCATGAACTGGTTGCCAATATCGAAGTGTTATTGCTCTTGATCTTCATGGTTGCGGGTATCTACTTCATGAAGCAGTTGCTGCTTTATATCTTCACCAAGATATTGATCGGCATTCACTCCAAGACCCTGCTCTCGCTGTCATTCTGTGTCATGGCCGCTTTCCTGTCAGCCTTCCTTGATGCCCTGACCGTCATCGCCGTTGTCATCAGTGTGACCATTGGTTTCTACAGCATTTACCACAAGGTGGCTTCTGGCCAAGAACCGCACGCGTCGCACGACCACACCTCGGATAAGCATATCCTTGAAGTCAGCCGCGATGACTTGGAAAACTACCGAGCCTTCCTGCGCAGCCTGCTGATGCACGCCGGTATCGGTACCGCACTGGGTGGGGTGATGACCATGGTCGGTGAGCCGCAGAACCTGATCATCGCCGATCAGGCGGGCTGGCTCTTCGGTGAATTTATCATCCGCATGCTGCCAGTGACTTTGCCGGTTTTCCTGTGCGGAATCGTCACTTGTGTCTTGGTCGAGAAATTCCAGATTTGCGGTTACGGTGCTCGTCTGCCTGAAAACGTCCGCCGGATCTTGGTCGAGTTCGACAATGAAGAGCGCAAGAGCCGCACCAACCTCGACTATGCCAAACTGGTCGTTCAGGTTGTGATTGCGATTTGGCTTATCGTTGGCTTGGCGATGCACCTTGCGGCAGTAGGCCTGATCGGCCTGACTGTCATCATCCTCGCGACCTCCTTCACCGGTATTACCGACGAGCACGCGCTCGGCAAAGCCTTCGAAGAAGCCCTGCCATTTACCGCCCTATTGGCCGTATTCTTCTCCATTGTCGCGGTGATCATCGACCAGCACCTGTTTGCGCCTATCATTGAGATGGTGCTGAGCCTTGAAGGTAGCATGCAGATGACCATGTTCTACATTGCCAACGGTCTGCTTTCAATGGTGTCCGACAATGTGTTCGTCGGCACGGTATACATCAACGAAGTTAAGGCGGCACTGCTAAGCGGGATCATCACCCGCGAACAATTCGATATGCTGGCCGTGGCAATCAATACCGGTACCAACCTACCGTCTGTCGCGACACCAAATGGCCAGGCGGCATTCCTGTTTGCCTTGACGTCGGCACTGGCGCCGCTGATCCGCCTGTCCTACGGTCGCATGGTCTACATGGCGCTGCCATACACCCTCGTGCTGTCACTGGTTGGCCTGGCCTGTATCGAGTTCACGCTGGTACCGATGACCCAGTGGTTCTATGACCTCGGCTGGATCACACAGGGCGCCGTGGAGGCTGCTTCACAAATTGCGCCAGCGGTTGGCCATTAATTGAATTTTTCCAATCTCTGATTGTCTGTATTAAAGCCCTGAATCGTCAGGGCTTTATTGTATTTTTCGTTATTATTTGGTGCTAGTATTTAACTTTTAGCCTTTTCGTTTGATAGACATTGGCACTTTTGGGGTCATTATCGGCAATGGCTAAGTGCTAAATCTGCTCGCAATGGTGACGGTAAACCGTCCCTGAGCCGATTTAGCAGTTAACCTTTCAATCAGGAACACCGTATGTATTTTTTAAATACTTTTTCGAAGAGCCGCCTTTCGTGGGCGATCTTGCTGGCTTTCATTATCTTTTTTGAAGCCTGCGCCCTATTCTTTCAGCATGCCATGAAACTCGACCCGTGTGTCATGTGCATCTACGAGCGTGTTGCCATGATGGGGATTGGTTTTGCCGCTATCCTGGGCATGATTGCGCCGAGAAACAATTTCATTCGCTGGGCAGGATTGGCTGGCTGGGCCTACAGCTCCTACCAGGGGCTTGCCCTCGCTCAGGAGCATGTCGGCTACCAATTCCCTGAGTTTCCATGGTCAGCAACCTGTGCGCTGGATGTTAACTTCCCGGCCTGGGCTCCGCTCAACCAATGGGTACCCTGGATGTTCGAAGCCTCGGGGGATTGCGGAAAGATTGTATGGCAGTTCCTGGGGCTTTCAATGCCGCAGTGGCTGGAAATCATCTTTGCAGCCAACTTGGTGGCCGTGGCAATCATCGTCGTTGCCCAGTTCCTGGGCACCAAGAAAAACTAATCCCACTAACTTATTGCCCAGTCCACGACTGGGCAAGCGGTGATACCATTGACTGCCTGAAGAGGCCCTCCAACATTCGATGGTGTCGCCTTTCTTCTTTGCCGAGGTAACGGTAGAAGGACATCAGCTCGCGAGCGATAAGCGCACTACTGCCGAAGGTCGCTTCCAGCTGATAGGCTCGCCTGACGATCTGCGCGTTGATATTCCGGTTCTTCGGCAGCGCATGGTTGTACGTTTCAACGGCATTAACCCTTTTGAGTACACTTTTCATGTAAGGCAAATGCTTAAGGTAATTCTTCTGTGCTAAGCCGTTGATATGGGGTATCGAAAGATAGCAGTCCCTTTCAGCCAACAGGTCGAGGTAATAGTCAACTCCCCTGGTCGTCCTCCTTGCCCGGTAACAGTGCTTGTTCTTTTCGACATCCTCGATATAAAAGGCCTCCAGCTGATCGAGGGTTCTGAAATAAACCAGAAGCTCGAAACCATCCTCGCAAACCAGTTCAATTCCCGGCACATTATTCATCCCTCTTTCGCAAGCGGCGATCGCACCACGGATGTCATTGTGATCCGTCACCGATATCAGATGCGTGTTCCCTGATAAAACAGCCAGTATAGAAGGTGGGATGATGACTCCCTGTGATGCTGTGGTATGCAAATGGAAATCAAAATAGATAAATTTCCCCCTCGCCTGGTAGTCAAAGAAGTCAGAGAAAAACTCAGATAGCTGATCAAACTCAATCATAATATCCTGCCTCCTCCTTAAAGATAGGAGAATCCCTCTTATTTGAAAAAGGGAACGCATAGGTACAAGCGACACCCCAATAGTAAGTCAGTAAATTGTGCAATTGGTTAGTATACTTAGCGTTATGTTTTCGATGCCGGATCAGCGAATGCTATGAATGATTTTCCCTCTAAGAAGGCCAATCAACCACGCAAGACGGCAATCTCGGCTCGCCATTCAGCCCACTCCGGGCAGGTGACGGCAGCCTCCAAACTCGAGGCCACCGAGCTGTTCCACCCCTGCGATCCTGACCTGTTTGATTTTGAAACAACAGAGGATATCGAGCCGACTGACTGTCCGGTGGGGCTCGAACGCGCCGTCGAAGCGATCAAAATCGGGATCGGGATCCCTGCCAAAGGCTTCAATATCTTCGTCATGGGTTCGGCGGGGCTTGGCAAGCACTCGATAACCGAACAGCTGCTGGCCCGGCACCTCGACAAAGACAAGCCGCTTTCTGACTGGTGCTATGTCAACAACTTCAGCAACAGCAATCACCCGATAGCCCTCGAGCTGCCTGCGGGGATGGGGACACGCCTAAAACAGTGCCTCACCCTGCTTATTGAGGAGCTCAGAAAAACCATCCCTTCCTTGCTGCAAAATGAAGAATACATTCACCATACCGACAAACTGCAGAATGAACTCAATGACATGGAAATCAATGCGTTCCAGTCAATAGAAAAAGTCGCCAAAGAAAAGAGCTGCATCCTCAAGCGCTCGCGCAACGGCTATGTCATTCATCCGGTCAAGGACGGCAAGGTGATTAGCAAAGAAGAGTTCGCCAAGCTCCCCAAAGAAAAGCAAAAGGTGATCGACCAGGCGATCGACGAGTTGAGGCTGATGCTGGTCAACCTGCTAAAACAGGTACCTCTTTGGGATCAGGAGATGAGAAATAAAAAGGAGAAGCTGGAAAAGGAGTTCGTGGCCAGTACCCTCGACTACCTTATCGACCAGCTCCCCGACGACCTCATGACTATCGATTGCGTGGCACGCCATACCACAGCCCTCAGGCAGCACGTGCTCAATAACATCCCCCTGTTCAACGGTAGCCTAGAAACCGAAGTTAACGAGTACACCGGGCAAAAGCTCAGCTTCAGCCCCTTTACTGCCTATGACGTCAATATCATTATCGACAATAGCCAGCACCAGTCCCCCCCGGTCATCTACGAAGACAACCCGACCTATGCCAACTTAATTGGCCGGATCGAGCACAAGGGCGAGCTCGGTACCTTCATCACCAACTTTACCCTGATCAAGCCCGGCGCTTTCCACCGCGCCAACGGCGGTTACCTCATACTCGATGTTATCCAGCTGCTCAATAAGCCTTTCGTCTGGGATCTGTTCAAACGGACGCTACAATCCGGCGAGATCAAGCTTCAGCCCCTGGAACAGCAGCTCAGTGTCACAGCCCTTTCAAGCTTGGAGCCCGATGCAATCCCGATAGATATTAAAGTCATTCTGATCGGCGATCGCATGACCTACTACCTACTCAAGCGCTACGACCCTGACTTCGGCCAGTTGTTCAACATCCAGGCCGACTGTGCTGAAGAAATCAACCGCACCTCGGGATCGTGCCAGCTCTATGCCGGCTTTATCCGCTCGCTGCAGGCCGAGGCATGTACCCGTCACCTTGATCGCGCGGCGGTAGCCATGCTGGTCGAATACGCCGCCCGGCAAGTTGAAGACGGGGAAAAAATGACCCTGCACCGAGACACACTTAACGGGATCATTATTGAGGCAAACTACTGGGCCCAGCAGCACGACTATCCGCTGATCACCGCCGCTGCGATTGAGCAAGCTATTGAGGCCCGCGAGTATCGGCGTAGCTACCTCAAAGAATGCATTACCGATAATATCCACCGCGGTATCAGCCAGATTGAAACCCAGGGGGCAACCATAGGCCAGGTAAACGGCCTGTCGGTCATTGCGCTTGATGACAGCTTGTTCGGCCGTCCCAGCCGGATCACTGCAACCGTCCACCTCGGTACCAGCAGTATTATCGATATTGAGCGGGAAGTGGATCTGAGTGGCCCAAGCCATTCCAAAGGGGTAATGATATTGACGTCTTTTCTGCGCGAACAATACGAACAACAGCAACCGTTGGCGTTTTCGGCCACCCTCACCTTCGAGCAATCCTACGGAATGGTAGACGGAGACAGTGCGTCGGCGGCCGAGCTGTGCGCCCTGCTCTCCGCCATCGCCCAAGTCCCGATCAAGCAAAACATCGCCGTAACCGGAGCCATCGACCAACATGGCAACATTGAAGCTATCGGTGGCGTCAACGAAAAAATTGAAGGCTTCTATGATATCTGCAGTGCCAGCGGCCTGACCGGCGATCAGGGCGTGATCATTCCTCAAACCAACACCGTCCACCTGATGGTGAACCAAAAAGTGCGCCATGCTGTGGCCGAGCAGCTGTTCCATATCTGGACCGTCGAGCATGTCAATCAAGTCATGACTCTGCTCACAGGGCTGCCGATGGGCCAGCCCAACAGCAAAAAGCAGTATCCGCCCAACAGCATCAATGGCGCAATTGCTGCCCGCATCAAGCAGATGAACAAGGCCCTGGGCAAAACGGGGAATGCAGGAAGAGGGCCAGCAAAGCGGTGAGGTGAGTAATCCCTTAAGCGAAAGGCGCTTGGATTAAGCTAGACTTTCTACTTATTGCCAAGCTGTTTTTAGCTGTTACCGGAAGGAAATTTCATGAAGGTTTCACTGTTAACATTTATGCTGTGCTCTATTTGCGTTACTGCTTCGGCGACAACGCCGCCCAAACCTCTCGCAGATACCATCTATGTCGGCGGGGAGATCATTACAGTTAACGACGCTGCCCCAACCTCCGAGGCTATAGCGGTTAAAAATGGTCGAATATTAGCTGTCGGTAGTGAATCAGAACTCATGAAATTACGAGATAAAAATACACGAGTGGTTGATTTAGAAGGGAAAACCATGATCCCTGGCTTTATTGACGCCCACGGTCACGTCTTTAATACTGGCATTCAGGCCCTCTCTGCCAACTTACTTGCCGCTCCGGACGGTGCAGTTAATGACATCGCTTCCTTGCAAGAAGAGCTCAAATCTTGGGCCGCCAAACCCGAAAACAGCAAACACGGCATTATTCTAGGCTTTGGCTATGATGATTCGCAGCTAAAAGAGCAAAGGCATCCTACTCGCCAAGAATTGGATGAGGTATCTAAAGATCTTCCGGTGCTGATTATTCACCAATCGGGGCACTTGGCTACGTTGAATACCAAAGCATTGGAACTGGCAGGTCTGACGGCACAGAGTACAGACCCGGATGGGGGGAAAATTCGTCGTGAGAGTGACGGCGCAACTCCCAACGGAGTGCTGGAAGAGACGGCCTTCTTTGGTACATTGCTACCGATGTTCGCCAAACTAAGCGCGAAAGAAAACGAAGTGATTTTCAGAGCGGGGATAGATCTCTACGCGAGCTTTGGTTACACCACGGCTCAGGAAGGCCGAGCTTCTACATCGGCAGTTAAAACCATGTACGACCTTGCTCAACGTGAAAAGCTTCCTATCGACGTGGCAGCCTACCCTGATATTCAAGTGGCGCAGGACGTTATCTCCCCTCCTTACTATTCGGCTGAGTACTCAAATGGATTTCGGGTTGCGGGTGCAAAACTCAACCTTGATGGCTCTCCGCAAGGTAAAACCGCATGGCTAACAGAGCCTTACCTTGTTCCACCTGTCGGTCAGGAGAAAGGGTACAAAGGCTATCCAAGTATGAGTGACGAAAAAGCGGCAGAGCTTATTGAGCTAGCACACACAAATGGATGGCAGCTACTCACGCATGTCAACGGCGATGCTGCCATCGATCAACTGCTCAATGGTATTGAAGCGAGCGAGAAAAAACATGGCGTCCCAGACCGAGGCTTTGTGGCTATCCATGCCCAAACCGCCCGTAAAGATCAAGTTGAAAGGTTCAAGCGCTTGGGCGTCTTCCCTTCATTTTTCCCCATGCACACCTTCTACTGGGGAGATTGGCACATGAATTCCGTTTTAGGTAAAGCGCGGGCAGAAAATATCTCCCCAACCGGCTGGGCACGAGACTTGGGAATGATTTACACCTCACACCATGATTCTCCAGTCGCTCTGCCTAACTCAATGCGTGTTTACTCAGCGACGGTGAATCGTGTAAGTCGTACCGGCCATGTGCTGGGGCCCAAGCAACGAGTATCGGCGCTTGATGGATTAAAAGCGCAAACATTATGGGCTGCCACACAATACAAGGAAGAGCAAAATAAAGGTTCATTGGAAGTGGGGAAACTCGCAGACTTCACCATTCTGTCTGCAAATCCATTAACCGCCAAGCCTGAAACACTGGCCGACATCAAGGTGCTTGAAACGATAAAAGAAGATCAAACCGTTTACTCAAGTGATCACAAGGTAGCTGCAGGAAGCTGCATAAGTTCAACACGTTGCCAGGCCATTGCAGCGACGGCAATGATTTCAGCAGGGTTATTGCATCATTCACACTAAGTGCATCGGTTAAACGGGAGTTATTGGTTTCAATAAACTCCAGGTATAAAAAAAGACGTCCTCTAAGACGTCTTTTTTCAAGAAGATGGCGGTGAGGGAGGGATTCGAACCCTCGATACGTTGCCGTATACACACTTTCCAGGCGTGCTCCTTCAGCCACTCGGACACCTCACCAAATTGTAGGTCAAGGCATGTCGCCTCAACAGGGTCGCTACTATAGTGGCTGAGGCGCTAAAGGTCAACAAAAAACACAGCACAATCAATCAAGTGCTCACAATTACAGCAAACATCATGATTTACCGGTGAACAGTGCCACCATCTTCACGACCCTGTTACAATACTTCGTATAAATCGTGTTCTTCCAGCGACAGCCTTGCGTTGGACCAACCCAGATATCAAATATACGAGAGCGAATTATGTCTTCTTCTTTACGCACACTGCTGGCGAATCCGCAATTGGCCCAACAGTTACTATCTGAAGCCCAGACCCGTGGTTTTGTGACCGCAATGGCGGCAGCCCCTCACCTGATCAACCCGTCAGAATGGCTAGCATTCATGTGGGGTGGCGAAGAGACTTCACCTTTTGCCAGCCAGGAAGAGCTGGAAGCCTACGCCAATGCGATTGTTGAACTGTGGAACGAAAGCCGCGAATCTCTGCTGGACGGTAGCTGGCAGTGGCCGGAAGGTTGTGCGCTGGATGACAAAGAACTGGTGTCAACAGAAACCCGTGAGTTTGCCGAAGGGCTTCTTCAGGGCTGGCAGCTATCCCGCGATGACTGGGAAACCATTATGCCAGAAGAAAGCGAAAACAACGCTCTGCTTGGCGGCGTACTGCTGTGCTTCAGCCTGCTGTACGATCCGGAGAATGCAATGGAGGCCCTGTCCCAGGAAGGCGCCGATGGCCTGGCCCAGTTCGAGGAGATCTTCACCTCGGTCCCTACCATGTTATCTGGCCTGACAATCCGCGCCTACCAGCTGGTTAGCAAAGGCGACGAAGAAGCATAATCAGTGATTCGACAAGCAAAAGGCGGTAACCACAGTTACCGCCTTTTTTCTAGCGGGCGAAGAGCGAGCGCGAATGCCCCCGCTGGTAGCGGTAAATCATCACGGCGACCGGAATATTCATCAACACCCCATATAGCAGGGGTGTCAGTGCCAGCTCTGGTTGCTTAAGCTGTACCACCGCGACAAAGATCGCGGTCCCGGCATTTTGGATCCCCACTTCGATTGCCAGAGTCTTGGTCAATACCTCCCCCCCTTTAAGCCAAAAGGCAACGACTACACCCAGCGCCATACCCAACAGGCATAGGGCAATGGCAACGACAGAAACCGTGGAGAACAACTGCTGGAACACCTTAGTGTTGGCCGCTAAGGTAATTGCAACCGTGAACATCAACACCCAAATCGACGAACGCCCAGCCCATTTAGCAAAACGCCCATACCCCTTGCCGCGGCAAAAATGATGACACAGCATGCCGATAGAAACGGGGACCAAGGTAACCATCACCAACTGCAAAATAGCCGTTTTCAACGGCAGTACCAACTGGCTATCACTAAGCACCACGGGAAGTAGTAGAGGTAGGCTAAAAGGGATGATCAAGCTACTCACTGCGGTCATTGAAATGGAAAGCGCGGTATTTCCGCCGCACAAGTGGGTGATCACGTTGGACGATGCCCCACCCGGTGCCAATGCCAGGAGCCACAGGCCAACAGCGACGACTTCCGGCAAACCAAGAAAATGGATCAAGGTCAGGGCAATCAGTGGTAAGCCGATCAACTGGGCTGCCAATCCGGAAATTATAACCCGCGGATAACGCCCTACTCGCTTGAAGTCAGCCAAAGACAGCGTCAAACCGACACAATACATCATCCAAGCCAGCGCAATGGGCAAGGCGACCGTAAGCATTGTCTGTCCCACAGAAAATCTCCTTTATCAAAAAGTTGATTCTAACCAAATATGAGCTTTGTTACATAAAAAAGAGCGACCTAGGGTCGCTCTTTTTTGGCAGAGATGGCATTACGCGTTGCCTTTCACGCTGGCCTGCAGCTGGGCCGCAAAGTCCAGCATACGGTTGAGCGGGATCAGCGACTTTTCACGCAGCGATTCATCAACAAAGATTTCGTGCTGCTCGCCACCTTCTCGCAAGCCCTGCTCGATCGCTTTGAGGCCATTCATCGCCATCCACGGACAGTGGGCACAGCTACGGCATGTGGCACCGGCACCGGCTGTCGGCGCTTCAATCAGCTCTTTGCCCGGCACCATTTGTTGCATCTTGAAGAAGATGCCCTTGTCCGTAGCCACAATCAGCTGCTGGTTAGGCAGCTCTTTAGCCGCTTTGATCAGCTGGCTGGTCGAGCCTACCGCATCCGCCAGGGCCACAACACTGGCTGGGGATTCTGGATGTACCAAAATCGCGGCATCCGGATACAAGTGTTTCATGTCACGCAAGGCTTTGGCCGAGAACTCGTCATGAACCACACATTCACCCTGCCACAACAGCATTTCGGCACCGGTTTGTTTCTGGATGTACGAACCTAAGTGACGGTCGGGACCCCAGATAATTTTCTTATCTTCGCTGTCTAGGTGCTCAACAATTTCCAGCGCGATACTCGAGGTCACCACCCAGTCGGCACGGGCTTTTACCGCGGCGGAGGTGTTGGCGTAAACTACAACGGTATGGTCTGGATGGGCATCACAGAACTTGCTGAACTCATCAATCGGACAGCCGAGGTCTAGCGAACACTCCGCTTCCAGGGTCGGCATCAATACTCGCTTTTCCGGGGTCAGGATCTTGGCTGACTCACCCATGAAGCGTACGCCACAGATCACCAGCGTCTTGGCCGGGTGCTGGTTACCGAACTTGGCCATTTCCAGCGAGTCACCAACGAACCCTCCGGTCTCTTCCGCCAGCGCCTGGATTTCAGGATCGGTATAGTAGTGGGCCACCAGCACTGCATCTTTTTCCTTCAGCAGTGCCTTGATTTTTGCCTTGTACGCCTGCTGCTCATCAGCGCTTAGCGGAATTGGCTTAGGTGGAAACGGGTAAACCATTTCAGAGGGATCAAATGTTAGACTCATAGCTCGGTTGCTCTATTGCTGTCCATGTACAATCCGCGCATTATACACCGCAAACGTTCAAATAGCATGGATCAAAAAAGGCCGGTCAACCGGCCTTTTGCAATCCATCCGAGCAAACGCTTAGAGTTTGTCGAGGTTACTTTGCGCCTGACGCGAACTGGTTGAGTTCGGATAGGCGGAAATAACTTGCTGGTAGTATTGCTTCGCCTCTGCGGTTTTCTTGCTTCGCTCGGCAATAATACCGAGTTTCAGCAACGCATCAGCTCGCTTATTGGACTTCTCAAAACTGGCCACCGCGGTGAATTGCTCTGCCGCTTCGGGGAGTTGGTTTTGCGTGAAGTAAAGCTGACCAAGCCAGTAATGGGCATTCGGCTTGTAGCTTGATTCAGGGTAGGTCGTAAGAAAGCTTTTGAACGCAGTGATCGCGCCGGTGTAATCCTTCTCCTTCAAGATCAGGTTCACGGCTGATTCATACGCTTCGTTCTCACTCACATTGCTGGAGTAGACTTCGCTACTGGCCTTTTCTGATGATTTTTCTTCAGCCGGCTTAGCTTGAGGCTGACGACTGAGGGCATCAATCTCACGATAGAGCTCGCGCTGACGCTCAAGCATCTGGCTTAAATCGTAGCTGTTCCTTTCTACGATACCTCGTAGCTCATCCATTTCGGTTGCCAGCTGATCCAGTTGCCGTTGCATATCCAACTGCACCTGGTTGCGAGCCTCAATCATCCTTTCCAGACGTTCCAGGCTATCGCCCTGCGCACTGCTACCGCTAATTTCAGTAACAGGAGCAGGTGCGGCGACCACCTGGGTCGCCGCACCAACCAGCAACGTAAATGCGAGCTTGCGCATTGTGTTACTGTTCATCGTAATTACCTATGATGGCTTAGTAAACCAGAACCGAACGACGGTTCTTGGCGTAGTCAGCTTCAGTGTGGCCTAGAACTAGAGGCTTTTCTTCACCGTAGCTAACAATTGAGATCTGGCTTGCAGATACGCCTAGCGCCTGAAGGTACTTAGCAACTGCGTTTGCACGGCGCTCACCTAGAGCGATGTTGTACTCTGGCGTACCGCGCTCATCCGCGTGACCTTCAACAATCACTTTAACTTCCGCGTTGTCGCGAAGGTATTCAGCGTGTGCAGTTAGCATGTCCTGGTAGTCAGGCTGGATTTCAGCATTGTCAAACTTGAAGTAGATAGTTTGCTCTTGACGTAGCTGCTGACTGCGAAGCTCCTGCTCAGAAAGTACTGGCTCTTGCTCAACCGGTGAGGTTACTACCGTAGATTGCTCAGTTGTTGAACCTGTGTTGGTCTCTGACGCCGCTGAGCTATCAGTGCTTTCGCTTGAGCTACACGCCGCTAGAGTGAACATTGGCAGCGCAATTGCCAAACCCTTTAAAACTTTGTTCAGTTGCATTTTATTTTCCTTTTTATATTACGAGTTGCAGCTAACTTAGAGGAAAGGTCCCCAGGCAGGAGCCCTCACCCGCCCGTTAGTTGCAGGTAATCTTGCTTTAAATCGCCCATCAATCGACACTAGTGACAGCTCGTTGGACTTGTTATTGACCGAGCTGTAAATCACCATACCGCCATTTGGCGCAATGCTTGGTGATTCATCCAAAAATGTCTTGGTCAGTACCTGTACGGCATTGGTTTTCAAATCTTGCTTGGCAATGTTGTAGCCAGAATCAGACCGATTCACCATAATCAGGTAGCGGCCATCAGGCGTCAATTGACCACCGAGGTTCTGACTTCCTTGCCAAGTCAGGCGCTTCGTCGAACCGTCAGCTAAATTTACTCTATAAATCTGTGGGTTACCACCTCTGTCTGAGGTAAAAATCAAAGAGTCGCCGCTCGGATCCCAAAATGCCTCGGTATTGTTCGCGCGGCCACGGGTGATCTGCTTCAATTCCTTGGTTTCCAGGTCTTTGATATAGATCTGCAAGCTGCCGCTCTTCGACAACACAATCGCCAGCTTCTTGCCATCTGGCGAGAAACGCGGGTTGCCGTTATGGCGCGGGAACGACGTCACCATTTCACGGGTACCCTTGTAGATATCCATGATAAAGATCTGCGCCTGCTGGTTCTCGAAGCTGACGTAGGCCAACTTGCTGCCATCCGGCGACCAAGACGGCGACATCAACGGTTGCTGTGATTTCAGCACCAAGCGCTCGTTGAAGCCATCGTAGTCGGCCACGCGCAGCTGGTACGGATACTGGGCCTTGTCATCAATCACCACATAGGCGATGCGGGTCAGGAACGCCCCTTTCTCGCCCGTCAGCCTTTCGTACACAATATCTGAGATACGGTGGGCATAATGGCGCAGGCGTGACTCTTTCACCGTAGCCCGGTTGTTGATCATCAAGTGATCCTTGGTCAGCACCAGTTCGCCGTTTTCCAAGCCGCGGCTCTGGCCGCTGGTCAGCTGGCCGCGAACCACGTCGATCAGCTGGTAGCTGATGACATAGTTACCCTGCTCGTTCATAGTCACCGTACCGGTCACCAAGGCATCGACGCCCATTGATGTCCAGGCGTTATAATCGACTTGGTCTTCGCTCGCGGGGGTTTGCGGCATACTGCTGGTCGCGACCGGCGAAAACTTACCGCTTCGGCGCAAATCAGACGCAATGACCGCCGAGATATCGGTCGGCATCTGACCGGCCCCTTCCCACTTGAACGGCACCACACCGATCGGACGGGCCGAGTCCACCCCTTCGGTGATCACCAATTCCAGCTCTGCCTGTGCGATTTGGCTGAAACTCAACAGTGCCACGCACAAGCCCATTAACCAACGTTTCATCATTATTCCTTCCTTATTGCGGGCTTACTGTCAGTCTGATGCTGCGAAGCTGCTCAACCACGGCAGGGTCTTCCGGCATCGGGAACTGGCTCACCTTGACCACCGCGGCTTTGGCTGCCCGGCAGACAGCACTGTCGCCGCCATCTTCCGACGCATCTAGCACCAAACCATTACTCGACAGGCGCATGCGGATCACACACTCCTTGCCGATAAAGCTCTGCTCCACCAACAAATTCTGCTGGATCATCTGGGTGTAAATCGCCCCGTAGCGATCGCGCACGTCAGATATACTTTGGGCGCGGGCATCACCACGCTGCTCTGATTCAGCTTCCAGGCCGGCAAACATATCATTCAACGCTGCTTCCTGCTGGCGCTGTAGCTCACGGGCTTCCGCGGCCTTGCGTTCGGCTTCCTTACGGGCAGCCTCCGCTTTGCGCGCTTCTTCCTCGGCTTTCTTCTTGGCTGCAACCTGTGCCTGACGCTCAGCTTCGGCTTTGGCGGCAGCCGCTTCTGCCTGGCGCTTTGCTTCTTCAGCTTTACGCTGCTCGGCGACTTGACGCTGGCGCTCTGCCTCAGCTTTTTTGGCTGCTTCCTGTTTCGCTTTACGCTCAGCTTCTGCTTTGGCGGCTTGCTCGCGGGCAACACGGGCGGCTTCGTCCGCTTTACGCTTTTCTTCCGCGGCTTTGGCTCGCTCAGCCGCTACGCGCTTGCGCTCTTGCTCGGCTTCGCGGGCTTCTTTCTCAGCTTTAAGCTTATCCGCCTTGAGCTGACGCAGTCGCTGCTCTTCTTCCTGGCGCATTTTTTCCAAGGCATCAGCCTGCTGCTCCAAGCGCTTGAGCCTGTCCTGCTCGGCAGCTTTTGCCGCTTCGCGTTGCTGGCGGATACGCTGTGCCTGCTGGTTCACCAAAGCCGGATCGACCACCACCGCCTGAACGATGCTGCCCGAGGGCTTAGGTTTTGTCATGATGAAATCCGTTCCCCACAACAACATAGCGACCAGTGAACCATGCATAATTAACGAAATAATGAAGGCAGCACTATATTCTCTTTTTTTCATCCTGCCCGCCTGCTTATTGTTCGAGAGGTTCGGTCATCAGACCTACCGAACCAACACCGGCCTGGTTTAGGGCATCCAGCGTCTCGATAATGTAGGCGTATGGCGCACGCGCATCCCCACCGACGAGTACCGTCGACTCGGGGTTCAACTGCAGCTCTGCACGCACACGGGTAAGAAGTTCATTGAGGCCTAGACCACGTTGCATCTCCTGATCATCCACACTGATGCCCAGATGCCCGTCGCGGTCCACTTCCACAATGATCGGTGGCTTTTCGTTATTCTCACCGACCAGCTCAGCCGCCGTTTTGGCCGTAGTGGTGCTCGGTAAGTCAACATCAACTCCCTGGGTAATGAATGGCGCCGTCACCATGAAGATAATCAGCAGTACAAACATCACATCGATATAGGGCACAATGTTGATCTCACACGTCACCCTGCGTTTTTTCGGTTGATAAGACATCGCTTCTACTCCTGGTGAGCAGCAAATGCCTGGCGGTGCAAGATGCTAGAAAACTCATCCATGAAAGTGGCATAAGAGTGCTCAAGCTTGGCCACCTGGTTGGTCAACTTGTTGAAGAAGATAACCGCCGGGATCGCCGCGAACAGGCCAATGGCTGTTGCAATCAATGATTCGGCAATACCCGGGGCAACCATCGCCAGTGTCGCCTGCTTCACCGCACCAAGGGCGATAAAGGCATGCATAACCCCCCATACCGTACCGAACAAGCCGATGTACGGGCTGATCGAGCCAACTGTAGCCAGAAACGGCAGATTGGTTTCGAGCTCTTCCACTTCACGAGACATGGCCACACGCATCGCGCGCCCAGTGCCTTCCATCACCGCTTCAGGCGCCTTGCCGTTATTGCGATGCAGGCGGGCAAACTCCTTGAAACCCGCATGGAAAATTTGCTCGGTGCCGGTCAGGCTATCCTTGCGCGCTTCCACTTCTTGGTAAAGCTGCGACAGATCCACGCCAGACCAGAAACGGTCTTCAAAACGCTCCACGTTAGATTTAGCCCGTGACAAGACTTGGGAGCGCTTGATGATCATGGTCCAGGATGCAACAGACATACACATCAAAATGATCACAACAACCTTACCCAACAGGCTCGCCTGTAGGAAAAGGTCTAAAATCGAAAGTTCAGTCACTTAGTTATCTCCGATAAAATATGTTCTGGGATCTTGATAGGTTTCAACGTATCGGGGTGGACACAGGCTACCTGAATCGATGCGCTACACAAGGTTTGCCCGTTAGTGTTAACTAAAACCTGACAAAATTCGATTGATGCCCGGCGTATAGTATTAGGCCAGGTCCGTACAACAAGTTGATCATCCAACTTGGCGCCCTTGAGATAATCAACCTCCATATGGCGCACAACAAAACTGACTTTTTCGGCGAACAAGTCGTTAAGACTGACACCGACAGAACGGAAGAGTTCCGTCCTCGCCCGCTCAAAAAACTTAATATAGTTAGCATGATAAACCAGGCCACCGACATCAGTGTCTTCGTAGTAGACCCTGATCGGCCAGTCAAAAGGATGCTCTTCGGTCATTACCATTCCAACCTTGGTGTTCTCTCACTTATACCCAAGCTACTTCAAGTTGAAGGTTCAGCGAGAATTTATAAGCTTATAGACAAGGCATTGTTTAGATGATCTAGTGGCTCTAAATCGATAAACAATAACGCAGGATAGAAGCTTATAAAACTCGCCCTTCGGGAGGGTGTCAGCCCATTCACTCCTTCGTTGAAGCTTTTTGAAAGGGAATGCCATTCCTGCAAACCTTCGCCTTGTATTGAATGGGCTTACATCCCTCTGAATCCTTCACCTTGAGGTAACTTGGGTATATCAATGTATTTAGGCTTTTACTCAAGGGCTTACTATACCTAACTTGGCTACCGGATTGGAATCATGCATTCGCAGTAAACACACAGAGTTTTCCTTTTTGATGATCTTGTCACTGCCTGCCATCCGCTGCCGACACACTCTAAGGTTGCATTTTATCCAGTTACAAAAAAACAGCCCATTACTCAATTGCAATGGGCTGTTTCAATTGTATGTTTTTGTATCAGCGCGAACAGATTGACATCAAATCATTATGTTAGGCGCAAAAACAAAATATAAGCCAAGATAGGCAACGAGGCGTATGGCGTGAAAAACACCTGCCAGTACCAACGGCGTGGGACGAAGCCCACCCCGAAGACCATGGCGGCACACGTTGCCCAAATCAGGGCCGGCGAGATAATCGGTCCGAATCCGCCAATCGCCTGGGCGAAGAGTGTGGGCTCCCACACCACCAGCCCTGCCGATGCCATCGACATCAGCAGAGACGCTAAGCGCAGCAGACCGAAGTCTAGCCACTGGTGGGCACGCTTCACCCAGTGATCGAGGTTACTCACCGATATCCTCTTTATCCATATTTTCTGTCGCTTCAAGCCACAGCGCGTTGATGATACCGAATGAGCAGGCCAGAAGCACACCCAGGATCCAAGCGAAATACCACATAGTCTGTCTCCTTAGTACAGTGAGTTCTTGTTCTCTTCGATATATTTGGTATCAAGGCGGCCAAACATCTTGTAGTAACACCAAGACGTGTACGCCAGGATAATCGGTACCATCACTGCCGCAACACCGGTCATGATGTTCAGCGTCAGCTCAGAAGACGTCGCATCCCACATGGTCAAGCTGTGGTTTGGCACCAGGCTTGAAGGCATGATGAACGGGAACAAGGCAAAACCCGCCGTCAAAATCACGCCCGCCATAGTCAGGCTAGAAGTGATGAATGCCAGTGCGCCGCGGTTGGCACGAGAGCTCAGTACGGTCAGTACAGGCATCACTACCGCTAGCGCCGGTGCAATCCACAGTAGTGGGTATGCGTCAAAGTTAGCAAACAGCGCACCGCTCTGGCGCATGACTTCTTTGGTCAGCGGGTTAGAAGGCGCATTGGTCATGATTTCAGAGGTCACGATGTAACCTTCGATGCTCTGAGCCCAGATACCTGCAATGGCAAAACAAACTGCCGTACCCACTGAGGTAAGCATGGCAACGCGGCGAGCGCGCTCGCGGATAGCGTCGGTGGTTTTCATCTGCAGGTATGCCGCACCCTGGGTGGTGATCATCAAAATGCTCACGATACCGCACAGTAGGGCAAACGGGTTAAGCAGGCCGAAGAACGACCCCTTGTAAGTCGGGATCAGGAACTCGTTCAGCTCGAACGGTACACCCTGCATCAAGTTACCGAACGCCACACCGAAGATCACCGGCGGTACGAAGCTACCGACGAAGATGGCTTTATCCCACGTTTCACGCCATTTTGGATCTTCAATCTTTGAACGGTAGTCGAAACCGATCGGACGAAGCCATAGTGCTGCTAGCGTAATGATCATCGCAAAGTAAAAGCCAGAAAACGCTGTTGCGTAGACCAATGGCCATGCTGCGAAGAGTGCACCACCCGCGGTGATCAACCAAACCTGGTTACCGTCCCAGTGCGGGGCGATTGAGTTAATCATTACCCGGCGTTCGTTGTCTGTCTTGCCGATAATGCGCGACAGTACACCCACACCCATATCAAAACCATCAGTGACTGCGAAGCCGATGCATAGCACACCGATTAGCACCCACCAGATAAATCGCAATACTTCATATTCAAACATTGCTTAACTCTCCCTGATTATGCTTCAACCTGACGCGATACCACGTTCTGTGGTGCATCGGTTTTTTCAAAGTGGTAGCGGCCCGTTTTCAGGCTGCTAGGACCTAGACGAGCAAACTTGATCATCAGGTACAATTCAGCAATCAGGAACACTGTGTACAGTGCAATAATTGCCAGCAAAGAAGTAATGATGTCTGAAGCAGCAAGGTTAGATGCCGCCATCGATACCGGCAAGATCTCACCCACCGCCCATGGCTGGCGACCGTATTCGGCAACGAACCAACCGGCTTCTACTGCAATCCAAGGAAGTGGTAGGCCGTATAGCGCCGCTTTCAGCACCCACTTGTTCTCGGTGATCTTATGACGGCAAGACTGGATGAATGCCGCACCGATAATACCCAGCATCAGGAAGCCACATGCCACCATGATACGGAAGCTCCAGAACAGCGGCCATACTGTTGGGATAGAGTCATCCGCAGCACGGGCGATATCTTCTTCTGTTGCGTCCACAACGTTTTCAGCATAAGGCTTAAGCAGGAAACCGTAACCAAGGTCGTGCTTCACTTCGTCGAATGCTGCAATGTTTTCTGGAGTCTTGTCACCGGCACGCAGTTTCTCAAGCAAGCCGTAAGCCACCATACCGTTACGGATACGCTCTTCGTGCTCGTCTTTTAGATCACGCAGGCCGGTCACTTCGGTGTCGAAAGAACGCGTAGCGATGATACCCATGACATAAGGGATCTTGATCGCGTAATCCGTTTCCATCGTTTCCTGGTTAGGGATACCGAACAGAGTAAAGGCCGCAGGCGCTTCTTCGGTGTGCCATTCAGCTTCGATGGCCGCTAGCTTAGTCTTCTGAACGTCACCTAGCTCGTAACCTGATTCGTCACCCAACACGATGACAGATAGGATTGACGCCATACCGAACGCTGCTGCAATGGCGAATGAACGACGGGCAAAGGCAATATCGCGGCCTTTAAGGATGTAGTAAGAACTGATAGCCAGTACGAACATCGCACCTGTTACGTAACCAGATGCTACGGTGTGAACGAATTTCACCTGCGCAACCGGGTTTAGTACCACTTCTGCAAAGCTCACCATTTCCATACGCATGGTTTCGAAGTTGAACTCTGCCCCGACAGGGTTCTGCATCCAACCATTTGCCACCAGAATCCATAGCGCCGAGAAGTTAGAGCCAAGAGCAACCAACCAAGTAACAGCAAGGTGCTGGCGCTTGGATAGACGATCCCAACCAAAGAAGAACAGGCCGACTAGGGTAGATTCAAGGAAGAAAGCGATAAGGGCTTCGATAGCCAGCGGCGCACCGAAAATATCACCTACGTAGTGGGAGTAGTATGCCCAGTTAGTACCGAACTGGAACTCCATGGTAAGACCCGTGGATACACCCAGGGCGAAGTTAATGGCAAAAAGCTTACCCCAGAACTTGGTCATGTCCTTGTAGATTTGCTTTCCGGTCATTACGTAAACCGACTCCATGATGGCTAGTAGGAAAGCCATACCGAGAGTCAATGGGACGAACAAAAAGTGATACATCGCTGTTAATGCGAACTGTAACCGCGATAGTTCGACGATATCAGTGAACATTGAGAACTCCTTCTTTCGCCAGGCTGACTGACGACAGTACAACACAGTGCACTTATGGTTGGGCTTAGCAAAATGTAGCCAAACGACGCCGCAATTTTTTTCACCTTCCTGGCTGTCACCATCTTATAAATCAATGACATCCTTGATATGTTGCAACGCTGTACCAAATTAGTTAATTTGTTGTTAAGCTACAGCTAATAAAGTCATTGCTAATATTACTGGCATTCTCTCTCATGCTCAATGGATTTATCGCACAATTTGCTTTGATAAATATCAATAAACCTTGCTCATTTATTGACCACCCGCACCTTGGTTGACCCAGATCAAACTTTCCAGCCCTATACAGCCCACTCCAACCAAGACATCAAAACTACACTTTTTCAAATCGTGATTGAACGTATTAATGCCATTTCACTTTCTGTTTTATCACTTCATATATGGCTTATTTACCCTTAGAAAAAAGAGTATTGAATATGATTGAACTACATATTCAGCTAACACTAACCTTTAGCCGCTACTGACAAACAAGTCGCTACGGCCAGTAGCCGATAGAAATAAAGATTAGAAAAAATAATGCTAAAGCGAAAATTAACTCGCTTTTGGATAAATTTAAAATGCCTATAATCAGCCCCAGAAACAGATAAGGCCGCCCAGAGAGTAAAAGTCTTCTTTTTGGCGGGTTGTAGGCTGTTTCCCCAACCATTGAGATTTAGATTGAGGAAGTAGATATGGCTCGTATTTTTGAAAAAATCATTGCGCTTTACCAACCAAGCTTTGCGGAAATGTACAAAAGCAACTGCTAAAAACCGCTCACAAAGCAAGCAGGCGCTCTACCGGCTGTGAAATGGACCGGATTTTCTTTCTGTGATTTCGATTCGAGATGTCACGGAGATGTAACGAAAGACACAGCCATAAAACAAAAATCGTTGTGCTAGGCGATAAAAACAAAAACGAGGCCATAAGGCCTCGTTTTTTGTTTTCAAGCATTATGGTCAGTGCTTATTTACTCTCAGGCACATCAAACCCAAAATGCAGGTAAGCGCGGTGGGTGGCAATACGACCACGCGGGGTACGCTGCAGGAAACCCTGCTGGATAAGGTATGGCTCAAGCACATCTTCGATAGTGTCGCGCTCTTCACCAATTGCCGCGGCAAGGTTATCGAGGCCAACTGGCCCGCCCATGAACTTGTCGATGATTGCCATCAGCAATTTGCGGTCCATATAGTCAAAACCACTGCTGTCGACATCCAGCATATCCAAGGCTTTGGCTGCCACATCTGGGCAGATATGACCATTGCCTTTTACTTCGGCAAAGTCACGTACTCGGCGTAGCAGGCGGTTGGCAATACGCGGTGTACCACGGGCGCGCATCGCCACTTCCAAAGCCCCCGCTTCTTCCATTGAGAGGTCAAGACAGTTTGCACTGCGCTGGACAATCCCCTTAAGATCTTCCACCTTGTAGTATTCAAGGCGTTGGGTAATACCAAAACGGTCACGCAGCGGTGAGGTCAACGAACCTGCCCGGGTCGTCGCACCAATCAGGGTAAAAGGCGGCAGGTCAATCTTGATAGAGCGTGCTGCCGGGCCTTCTCCGATCATGATATCCAGCTGGTAGTCCTCCATCGCCGGATACAGCACCTCCTCGACCTGTGGGCTAAGACGGTGGATCTCATCGATGAACAGTACATCATTTTCTTCCAGGTTGGTCAGCAGCGCCGCCAAATCACCGGCTTTTTCCAATACCGGTCCCGACGTGGTGCGGATGCTCACGCCCATCTCGTTGGCAACGATGTTAGCCAGGGTGGTCTTCCCCAATCCCGGCGGACCGAAAATCAGCAAGTGATCCAAGGCTTCATCTCGCAGCTTGGCCGCTTTAATGAAGATCTCCATCTGATCCCGGACATGGTCCTGGCCCTTGTAGTCTTCGAGCAGCTTAGGGCGGATTGCGCGATCGATAATGTCCTCTTCGCGCGTTGTCGGGTAATCACTGGCGACCAGTCTGTCTGCTTCTATCATCGAGCCTTACCTACATTCAACATCAATAAAAACAGCCTTAAACCATCGAGCGCAGCGCGTCGCGGATAATGGCTTCGCTGGTCATCTCCGGCTGGGCCACCTGGGCCACCACCTTCGAGGCTTGCTGCGGCTTGTAGCCAAGGGCGACCAGGGCGCTGACCGCTTCGTCTTCGGCACGGGCCTGCGAGGCCGTATCCTGTACTGGCGCATTCGATGCCGCAGTATCAAGTGCCGGGGTAAACAGATCGCCCTCACCCCACCCCTTGAGGCGGTCTTTCATTTCGACCACCAAGCGCTCGGCCGTCTTCTTGCCGACGCCCGGAATTTTCACCAGTGTCGTCACATCTTCGTTTTCAACGCTGAGAACAAACTGGCTGGCTGTCATCGCCGATAGGATAGCGAGGCCAAGCTTAGGACCCACACCATTGGCCTTGATCACCTCGCGGAACAGGTCGCGCTCGCTTTTTTTGTTGAAGCCATACAGCAACTGCGCATCTTCACGCACTACGAAATGGGTCGAGATAATGGCTTCCTGACCAACTTCCGGCAATTCATAAAAGCAGCTCATCGGCATCTGGACCTCATAGCCCATGCCGTTCACCTCAAGCAATACCTCAGGTGGTTGTTTTTCAATGATGATTCCACGTAGTCGGCCAATCACAGCAAGATCTCTTTTCTCAATCCACAAAATTGGCTCTAGGATAGTAAAGAGCTGGATGTATATCCAGCTCTTTTTTCATTCCTGCTGACTGCCCGCCCCCAAGGCTATGCACGTTGCTGGCGCATGCCCACTACCTGGTTAAGACTCTCGGCCAGGGTATTTAGCCGCTCGACCTGTTCAGCCAACAATGCCCCCTGTGAGGCCACGGCATCGGATACCTGGTTGGTTTCCACCACGCTGCTGGCCACGGCCTGGCTGGCACAGGTCAGCTCCCTGAGCGCTTCCACCTGCAGGCTGATGGTGTCAGCCAGCTGGGTGACATCGCCCGACACGCTGCTGACCTGCTCAATGATCCCGCTAAGCTCCGCCGTGCTGCTCTCAATAACCGCCTGCCCCTGCGATACCTCGCGCCGGCTGCGCTCTAGCAAAGCACGGATGTCCACCGCCGAGCTATTACTCTTGGCAGACAGCTCGCGCACCTGATCGGCAACAACGGCAAATCCCCGCCCCTGCTCGCCAGCCCGAGCCGCTTCTATCGCCGCATTGAGCGCCAGCAAATTCGTTTGCTCGGCCACGGACGTGATCACATCGGCCACCGACATGATTTCATCATTACTGCTAAGGATACGGGCGATCGCTTCCTTCGAAGCCTGGAGAGACTCAGAGCTAGTCTCAGCCTGGCGGTAGATAATATCGCTGCGCTGTTTAAGCTCAGTCACAAACTGATCGGACGCTTCCATACCCTGAGTGAGGTGCTTGACCTGCTCGCTCATTTGCTCAGCGGCGCTGGCTTGCGACTCGCAATTTACGTTCAGTGTCCCCACCTGGTGGTGAAGCTCGGATGACTGCTGTTCAATCACGTTCGATACCTGGGTCAGTGATTCGGCATTACCACTGGCTTTATCCAGCACTTCAGCCAGCTGGCTGGCCCCTTGCTTGGCCTGCTCGGCAATCGCCTCGCTCGATTTGTGCGCGGTTTCTGCCTGCGCGATAGCCTGATGCCGCTGGCGCGATGCCCAAGCCTGGGCAATCACAATGACCACCAGAGGCAATAGGAAGCCGGACCAGGTTTCAATCATCTGGGAAGTTGAGCTCAATTCGACATTCGGGAATACCCGGCCCGACAAGTGACTATTGACCATCCAGCCGGAGACCACAACCACCAGCAGTGACCATGCGGTTGCCATCAGCAGCCTTGCCGACAAATAAAAGGCGACAATCAGCAAGGGCGACCAGAACGCCTGGGTCGATTCCACGATACCGCCCGTTTGGTAAATAATATTAACCGCATGGATCACCATCCCGAGAAAGCCAACATTCAGGGCAATGACCGGTTGCCGGCTGAAACGGAAGATCACGCCGGCGAGGCATTCGAAGGATACCAGCAACACCGAGGTCATCACCAAGGCGCTGTGGCCATGCTCGTACCACTTGAACAGGCTATAAATCCCGACGAAAAAAGAGGTTAAGGTAAAAAACAAGAAGGTATCGACATAGCGCGCATCATCGCCCTGCCAACTTGCAGTTGTCGGCATAAACAGTGCCCGCCAGAGTGCCAAAGGCGTCATGGAATCCGTTCCTTATTCTGTCTCGGTTATTATTGTCAGATATCGTTGGGGCTGATCTGCAGAGATCACCATCACAGGGTCATATGACCTCCGACCAATATAGCCATCAAACATTGTCGTAACAAAACAAAAAAGCAGCCAAAGGCTGCTTTTTTGATCAAACACTCATTACGCATATATCTTTGTAACGATATAATACTTTGTATTAAAGGCAGTTATCGATATCGGCCCCGCCGTGCCCCGCGGGCTTGCCCCGCCATCGCCACCAGTGTTTTATGGGTATGGGCATGGCAAATCGCCACCGCCAAGGCATCGGCCGCATCGGCCTGCGGTTTGCCCGGAAGCTTTAGCACCGAGCATACCATATGCTGCACCTGCGCTTTATCAGCCCCGCCGGTTCCCACCACAGCCTGCTTAATTAGACGCGCGGCGTATTCATTGACCGGCAAATCGGCATTCACCGCCGCCACAATGGCACTGCCTCGGGCTTGGCCCAGTTTCAGCGCCGAGCTGGCGTTCTTGCCCATGAACACTTCCTCGATAGCAAAGACATCGGGCTGAAACTGCGTGATCACCTCGCTCACGCCGGCATAGATTTGCTTGAGACGGCCTGGGATATCCTCGACAGACGTACGAATACAGCCACTGCCGAGGTATTCAAGATGCCGCCCGACTTGGCGGATCACGCCATAGCCGGTGATCCTCGAACCGGGGTCGATCCCTAAAATAATAGACATACTCTTTAAGCGTTACAGCTGCGCCGCAACCTCATCCGAGATATCGCCATTGTGATACACTTCTTGGACATCATCCAGATCTTCCAGCGCATCGATCAGGCGAAGCAGCTTAGGCGCAGTATCGGCGTCCAAGTCCGCCTTGGTCGATGGCACCAAAGTCACCTCGGCGTTCTGGGCTTCAAAACCAGCTCCATCCAGAGCATCTTTTACCGGACCAAAATCAGCTGGCGTGGTGTAGACGTCGATAGAACCGTCATCGTTGGTTTCGACATCATCAGCACCGCCTTCCAGTGCCGCTTCCATCACAGCATCTTCATCCAGGCCCGCTGCGTATGAGATAACCCCTTTCTTATCGAACAGGTAGTTGACGCTACCGTCGGTCCCCAGGTTACCGCCAGCCTTCGAGAACGCGTGACGCACACCCGATACGGTACGGTTGCGGTTGTCGGTCATACACTCAACCATGACCGCCGTACCACCCGGACCGTAACCTTCATAGATCACGGTTTCCATATTGTCATCGCCTTCACCGCCTGCACCGCGGCTGATCGCGCGGTTGACCGTATCACGCGTCATGTTGTTCGACAGTGCCTTGTCTACCGCTGCGCGCAATCGCGGATTATTATCAGCCTCAGGGCCACCTTCTTTGGCCGCAACCACGATCTCGCGGATCAGCTTGGTGAAAATTTTACCGCGCTTGGCATCCTGTGCCGCCTTACGGTGTTTAATGTTGGCCCATTTACTATGACCTGCCATATCACACTCCCATTTATTGCTCGCCAACTGGCGAAGTTCCACAAATGACCAACCTAGTTTTTATTGATTAAGTACCGGGACCGGCTTGGAAATTAAGGCTGGCTTTAAATCTCTGAGCACCATAGCACTATTTCTATCCTATGGCTTTTGTACCCCTAAAACAAAGACTGGCCTTTCGGCCAGTCTTAATCAAGGTTGTTGCTTACTCTTGCTCGGCGCTTTCTTTCGCCAAGTTGACCGCAATCGCCAGCTCTTCTAGCGCGGCTGGGTTAGCCAGGCTCGGTGCGTCTGTCAGTAGACACGCTGCCGCCGTTGTTTTCGGGAAGGCAATCACGTCACGGATGTTTTCCGTACCGCAAAGTAGCATCACCAAGCGGTCAAGGCCGAACGCCAGACCCGCGTGCGGTGGCGTACCGAACTTCAGAGCATCTAGTAGGAAACCGAACTTCAGCTTCTGCTCATCGGCATCGATACCTAGGATATCGAATACCGCAGACTGCATCTCAGCGTTGTGGATACGCACAGAACCACCGCCCACTTCGTAGCCGTTGATAACCATGTCGTAGGCGTTGGAGTTTGTTGCCGCTGGGTTCGCCTTCAACTCTGCTGGGCTCACGCCCAGTGGAGAGGTGAATGGGTGGTGCATCGCGTGCAGGTTACCTTCGTCGTCTTCCTCGAACATTGGGAAGTCGACAACCCATAGCGGTGCCCAAGCCTTAGTATCAGTCAACTCAAGATCCGTACCCAGCTTCAAACGAAGTGCGCCCATTGCTTCTTCAACAACACGCTTCTTGTCTGCGCCGAACAGGATGATATCACCAGACTCAGCCTGAGTACGGTCAAGCAGCTTGGCAACGACTTCTTCGTTCAGGAACTTTGCCACTGGAGACTGAACACCCTCGAAGCCCGCTTCGCGGTCGTTCACCTTCATCCATGCCAAGCCTTTCGCACCGTAGATACCAACAAACTTGGTGTACTCGTCGATTTGCTTACGCGTTAGCTGTGCGCCACCCGGCACGCGGATCACTGCCACACGGCCTTTCTCGTCGTTGGCTGGGCCTGAGAACACTTTGAAATCAACATCTTTCAGGATGTCAGCCACGTCAACTAGCTCAAGCGGGTTACGTAGGTCTGGCTTATCAGAGCCGTAACGGCGCATTGCTTCTTCGAATGGCATGATTGGGAACGTGCCAAGATCGACGTTTAGAAGCTCTTGCCACATTTCAGTGATCATGCGCTCAGTCACGCCACGTACCTGCTCGGCAGACATGAATGAGGTTTCGATATCGATCTGGGTGAATTCTGGCTGACGGTCAGCACGTAGGTCTTCGTCACGGAAACACTTCACGATCTGGTAGTAGCGATCGAAGCCAGACATCATCAGCAGCTGCTTGAACAACTGTGGAGACTGAGGCAGAGCATAGAAGCTACCTTTGTGAACACGGCTCGGTACCAAGTAGTCACGAGCACCTTCTGGTGTCGCTTTAGTCAGTACTGGTGTTTCGATATCCAGGAAGTCGTTGCTGTCTAGGAAGCGGCGAACAAAGCTCGATGCTTTCGCACGCAGCTTGATGCGGTCGCTCATTTCTGGACGACGAAGGTCTAGGTAACGGTACTTAAGGCGCTGCTCTTCAGTGTTCTTCTGGTTGAAGTCTAGCGGTAGAACGTCAGAGCGGTTGATGATCTCAAGGCCTGTCGCCAGGATTTCCACTTCACCGGTCGCCATGTCTTTGTTGACTTGGCTCTCAGGACGTACGCGTACTTCACCAGTTAGGCGAATACAGAATTCGTTGCGCAGTTGGTTAGCGATCTCGAATACATCTTTCATATCCGGATCAACAACAACCTGAACAATACCTTCACGATCTCGCATATCAATGAAGATAAGACCGCCTAAATCACGGCGACGGTTAACCCAGCCGCATAACTCTACTGTTTGCCCTGCTAGGGACTTGTTCAGGTGACCACAATATTGGGTGCGCATATGAAATTCCCGATCTGTTTACTAACTTTCCTGTGCGTATGGCTGTGCCCAAAGCAGTCGGCCACACACAAACTGAATCCTTCTCGGCCATTTTGGTTAAACATCACGCAACTAGCGCGCTCAGTCTGTCCGAGAGACAAAAATAACGAGGCATTATATACCCAAGCGCCTTCAACATACATGATCCACGAGAATTAATTGGCAATCCGCCTAAACAGCGAACCATTGAGCTGGTAGCCAACTTCTGGCCAAGCACTTTGTATTTTGAACATGCTGGGGAAATAAAGCGAAATACCACTTTAGGAAAAAGTACCCAATGAGATCAAGGAAAAATCCTTTTTCAGAGGCTTAAAAGATTGACCTAGCACTCAAACCCTAAGCACAATAACCAGTAAACCCTGTTTGGAAGCCTCGCCATGCCTTCAACTTACGCAAACCTCCCCATTCGCCTCGGCCTTGCCATGTGGTCCCACAACCACTGGCAGCAAAGTGTGTACGGCAGTGGTTGCAAACCGGGCGACAGGTTGGCGAGGTATGCCGAAGTGTTCCACACGGTCGAAGGCAATACCACCTTCTATGCCACCCCAGGGAGCCCGACCGTCAAGAAATGGCACGAGGCAACCGGCGATCATTTCCGCTTTACCTTCAAGCTGCCCCAGGCCATTACCCACCAAAACCAGTTAGTGCATTGCGATCAGCTACTGGCCGACTTCTTTACCACGATGGCCCCGCTCGAAGGCAAAATCGGGTTATGGAAAGTCCAGCTTCCAGCCCAGTTCGGTCCGGCCGCGCTGCCTGCTCTGGAAAAGTTTCTGCAAAGGCTGCCTGCCAGCTACCCCGTCGGTGTCGAGGTGCGCCATCCGGCTTTCTTTGCCAAGGGGGAAGAAGAAAAGCAGCTCAACCGATTGCTGATCGAGCACGGCGCCAACCGCATTATCATGGACAGCCGCCCGGTGTTTGCCGCTCCCCCGACGACGGAGGCGGTGATCGACGCCCACCAAAAGAAGCCCAAGGTCCCGGCCCATGCTATCGCAACGGCCGCCCGCCCGATGATCCGTTTCATCGGCCATCCCATTGATGCCAGCAACGACGCCTTCTTTGCCAACTGGCTGGTCCGCCTGCCGCAGTGGCTGCGCGACGGAAAAGAGCCATATTTGTTCATCCACACCCCGGACAACAACCACGCCCCAGAGCTGGCAACAAGGCTCTACCGTCTGCTGCAGCAAAAAGCCGTCGACGCAAAGCTACCGGATGTCGAGCTGCCGAAGGCCGAGCCGGACCCGCAGATAGCCTTGTTGTAGGCGATGGGCGCCTCACAACTCTCGATGTGGGCTTAGACACAGTGGTAATTTGACTCATCGGAGGCATAAGAAATAGGATAGCCATACACATGACAATCATGTTCAGCTACATGCCGTCAACGAAACAAATACCCTCTGGTTAATATGAGTTACCCAAATGTCTAATGTCGTTCAGTTCTCTATGTTCAGTGATAGTAAGAAAAACACCACTACCCCGGCAAACAAATCACTAAGCCCTAAAGCGTTACGGGAACAGGCGGCATTAAAACAAGACTACCGCTGTTATTTCTGCGGCAACCGTAAGGAGCCTAAAGAGCTCAACTGGCTTGATAAGGCTGGATTTAAGGTAAAGGCTCATGTTGTCTGTGGTACTTGCAGCTCTGCTGCTAAGTCACGTTCAATGGATGAACTACGAATAATCCTTGCTCTGAAGGCTATGGATTACAGAACGATTAAGCTCCCGCAGTATCTTGAGTTAAGAGAAAAAGGTATTCAGATAGACGGGGTACGTGAATACAGGTTCTACTTTGAAACTGTTGAGTGATTAGACACTAATAACCCAAGCCTCACCGAACCGCTTTCAACAAAAAAGCCCCCCGCAGGCTTAAACTACGGGGGGCGGTATCTTGCAGTGACAGCCTATGGCTATTACTGCAAAATCTGGCCCTTGTACTCGCCGTTAAGCGTCTCTAGGTACGCCGTGATCTTGCCGAGCTCGGCTTGCGACAACCGGACGCCCACCTGGTAGTACGCCATCTTGTCGACCGCTTCAGCCAAGGTTGCCACGCTACCATCATGGAAATACGGTGCAGTCAGGGCAACGTTACGCAGGGTCGGCACCTTGAAGCGGTGCATGTCGCGCTCTTCACCGGTGGCATTGAAGCGGCCGTAATCCACTTCGGTGACATTACCGCGATCGGCAAAGTAGTCTTTCTTGAGCCCCATGATTTCAAAACTCTGCCCGCCCATGGCCTCACCGACGTGGCAGGTACTGCATTTGTATTGCTTGAACAGCGCGTAGCCTTCCTGCTCGTCCGCCGTCAGGGCATCATGGTTGCCTCGCAGGAACTGGTCAAAGCGGCTGTTCGGCGTTACCAGGGTTTTCTCAAACTCGGCAATCGCATCGGTAATGCTGTGCTCCGTGATCCCCTCGGCATAAATCGCAGCAAAGGCGGCATTCATTTCTTCGTCAATTGCCAGCTTGTCGATGATCTGGTCCCAAGACTCAGATGCCATCTCCAGGGGGTTGAGCGGAGGGCCACCGGCCTGCGCCTGCAAATCATGGGCACGACCATCCCAGAACTGGTGAGTATTGAAAACCGAGTTAAACACCGTCGGCGCATTGATTGGGCCAGTGGCGCCGTCGACACCCACCGAGCTCACCAGGCGGTCAACACCACCGGTTTCCAGAGCGTGGCAGCTGGCACAGGATACGGTATTGTCGCCTGAAAGGCGGGTATCATGATAAAGCTTGTCACCCAGCTCGACTTTCGCCATATCGACATCGAACGTGGTACGGATTGGCTGCACCGCTTCGTATTTGAATTCTTTGGTGATCTTGGCCTGGCCCTGGTGGTGACGCAGACGCTCCTGCTTCACCCAGTCTTGGAGTGTCGCGGTTTCTTCTGGTGACAATTTCGAGCGCCAGTGCATGGTCAGGTACAGAGCCGGCGGCATCGAGTTGTCTGCCATCACCGACTCCAGCTTTGCCAGGTCAACTTCGGAGACAAGTTCGCCGGTTCGAACCTGCTCCATCATCGCTTCGATGTTGAAATGGCGCATTGCGCGGGTTACGTCAGCGTCCATCAGTTGCTTGGCGACAGGCAGCTGACCGTAAAAAGGCATTTCGCTATCACTGGTATGGCAGTATGAACAACCGTTTTTGTTCAGTACATCGAACGCTGCCGTTGAAAGCGGATTGATATCCTGTTTGGCCATTTCATGGTAGCGGTCAATCGCCAGTTGCTGGTCAAACTTATCGACCACATAGACTGTGGCCAAATAGCCGGCCAGCCCCAAGCCTACTGCATAATATAATTTACGCATTTTCTACTCCCCAAAAAAATTGTCGGGGAAGATAAAAGTATCGCCAATCCATTGCCAATTGAAAAAAACGTAATCCCCCATTCATTTATCCGATAAAACATTCACTTAACATAAATAGGCCAGGCAATACGCAGCTGGGTGCACTTACTGACAGCAAGCACTAGCCAGCAAACACTTTGTTAACAAATATTTCGTTACAACTTGGTTTAATAATGACAGCAGCAAACATGCGGAAAGGTCGGCAGCAAAAGCAAAATCAATAAAGACAAATGGCCCGTTTTTCACTACAATACGCGACCTTTCAGCGGTGATGGATCACCTCAGTATGAAGATAGGCGCCCTCTGCGTGACAAAGTTCATACTTATCATTTGGAATTTCTGTTTTTTTGTATAGATGAGGTTCGTGAAGATGGCCGGTCACGACAATATTTTTGCGGCACCGATAGATAAAATCGGTGATTTCACATTTGACGAACGCGTAGCCGAAGTTTTCCCGGATATGATTCAACGCTCGGTGCCGGGCTACAGCAATATCATTTCAGCCATCGGTATGTTGGCTGAACGCTTCGCCAAGCCGCATTCGAAAGTTTACGATCTGGGCTGCTCACTGGGAGCGGCAACCTTGTCAATGCGCCGCCATATCCAGCAAGAAGGTTGCGAAATCATCGCGGTCGATAACTCCAGCGCCATGGTTGAACGCTGCCGCTTGCATATCAATGCCTATCGCTCCGATACCCCAGTCCAAGTGCTGGAAGCAGATATCCGTGATATCGAGATCAGCGATGCCTCCGTTGTAGTACTCAATTTTACCCTGCAGTTTTTGGCACCGGATGACCGCCAGGCGCTGCTGGAGAAAATCTACGCCGGCCTGCGCCCGGGGGGGATTTTGATCCTGTCTGAAAAATACATCTTTGACGATGAGCGTGCCCATGAGCTGCTTATCGACCTGCACCATGACTTCAAGCGTGCCAATGGCTACAGCGAGCTGGAAATCAGCCAAAAGCGCAGTGCCATTGAAAACGTCATGCTGCCTGACAGCATTGACACCCACAAGCAGCGCTTCAAAAAAATTGGCTTCTCAAGCTCAGAAGTCTGGTTCCAATGTTTCAACTTCGGCTCGATGTTTGCCATCAAATAAGGTTTCTATTGTCTATGTTTACTTTTGCTGAGTTTTACCAGCTGCTGGCCCAGCATGAAACACTGCGCCCTTGGCTAAACACCCTGCCAAAACAACTGAGTGATTGGGAAGAAAAAGCCCACGGCGACATGGCGCGCTGGATGCGTGCCCTGAAAAAATTCCCAACTGACAAGCCGGACATCATTGACCTGAAACATGCGGTCAGCGTTCGCAATGAGGGTGGCATTGCTGAAGGCGAGCAAAAGCGTCTAGAAAGCCTGCTGCGCCTGCTCCATCCGTGGCGCAAAGGCCCTTACGATATGCATGGTATCCATATCGATACCGAGTGGCGTTCAGACTGGAAATGGGACCGAGTTCTGCCGCATATCTCCCCACTAAAAGGCCGCACCGTATTGGATGTTGGCTGTGGTAACGGTTACCACATGTGGCGTATGCTGGGCGAAGAAGCCAAACTGACCGTGGGTATCGACCCGTCCAATCTGTTCCTGATCCAGTTCGAGGCTATCAAGCGCCTGATGGGCATGGACGAGCGCGCCTACCTGCTGCCGCTAGGCATCGAACAGTTGCCAGAGCTGAAGGCTTTCGATACCGTTTTCTCCATGGGGGTACTGTACCACCGCCGCTCACCGCTTGATCACATCATCCAACTGAAGAACCAGCTACGCAAAGACGGCGAGCTTATCCTAGAAACGCTGGTTATTGACGGGGACGAGAACGATGTGCTGGTCCCGACCCACCGCTACGCCCAGATGCACAACGTTTACTTCTTCCCATCAGCCAAGGCGCTGAAGGTGTGGATGGAAAAATGCGGTTTGGTCGATGTCAAAATCGTCGACGAATGCGTCACCACCGCCGACGAGCAGCGCTCGACAGACTGGATGACCAATAATTCCCTACCGGAATATTTGGACCCTTCTGACCCGACAAAAACGGTTGAAGGATACCCAGCCCCTAAACGAGCAGTGCTGATTGCTCGAAATCCTGACTAACTACTGACAAGGGGGTGCTGTTCGCATCCCTTTTTGTAGGTTAAAATATTGCCGCCTAAGAAAAAATAGAAGTACCTCCGGGAGACATAATGCTTCGCCGCTTTGTACCATTACTGACCTTTGCTGTCCTTTCAGGCTGTAGCCTCACCCAGCCACAACAAGATCATGAACAAACCATGCAGGCTATTAACGTCATGGAAGATCGTGTCAATTTTCAGCTTGCAACCATGATCAAACAAATAGATGACCAAAACGCCTATATTGCTAACCTGGAGACGAAAATCTCTACCTTGTCTGATGACATGAGTCAGCACTACAGCGATTCCGCCCTGCTTGCCTTCAGCGAAGAGGAAGAAGAGGCGGCCCCTGTCCCCGAAATCCGAGACAACGATCCGCGTATTGCCCACGGCAAAGTGATCCTTGGCGAAGAAGAATGGGTATGGCTGGATGCAACCCAGAGCTTTTATAAGGCCCGAGTCGATACGGGGGCGACAACCTCGTCTGTCAGCGCCACCAATATTCAGATATTCGAGCGTGACGGCAAAGAGTGGGCCCGTTTCAATATGAACCATACTTCGGACGAGGCCCCAAGTGAGGCCGACATGGTCGAAGCCCCTGTGGTTCGCTGGGTCAAGATCCGCCAGGCCAGTGCAAGTGACCTTAACCGCCGCCCGGTCATTGAAGCATGGGTAAAACTCGGCCAGCTTCATGAAAAAGCACAATTTACGTTGGCAGATCGCACTCAGATGACCTATCCAGTATTATTAGGACGTGAGTTTTTCAAAGACATAGCACTTGTTGATGTAGGTAAAAAGTTTGTTCAGGGAATGAATGAGCAGCAAGTACAACAAAACTAATAACAAATTTTGAGGATGTCATGACATCAAGAATCCCGTTTTATTTTCTTATTACCCTGCTAGTCATCGCAGGGGCGGCATTGAGCATGTACCGCCACGATGTCTATGGGGTGCCATGGACTCCGGGTGAAGAACGCGCGCTATGGGAACTCGAGGCTCGCATTGAATTTGATGCCATTGGTGATCCGGTCAAAGTCTCCATGGCCGCGCCGGAAACCCAGCAGGGGTTTACCCAAATTGATGAAAGCACCTCATCGCCGGGCTATGGTGTCGCTCTGATTGATACCAACAAAGGCCGCCGGGCCGAATGGTCTATCCGCGAAGCGACCGGTAAACAAATCCTTTATTACAAAACCCAAATGCTGGTCGACGATCAAGCCAGCTACAGCATGCTGCCACCCAAGGGCAACACGGTCGCTGTCAGCCTTGATAACCCGCAGCAGACAGCTGCTACGGCCCTGCTCGACCAAGCTCGCAGCTTATCCTCCGATAACGTTACCCTGACTCGTGAGCTGATTAAACAATTCAATGACCGCAACAACCAGAATGCGGCCTTGTTGCTCAACAGCCTAAGCCGCGAGCAGGCAATCATTAACCTGCTTTCTCTGGAAAAAGTCCATGCCCGCATTGTCGGCGGCCTGCAGCTAGAAGATGGCCGACGCCGCCAGAGCATCACCCCGATGGCCGAAGTATGGGACGGCAAGACTTGGCAGCTGTTTGACCTGCAAACCGGCCAAGAAGGCAAACCGGACAACATCCTGCTTTGGAACCAGCAGGGGCACTCGTTACTGGACGTTATTGGTGGCCGCAACTCCAACATCAGCTTCTCGATCATTGCCCAGGACATCACTCCGCAGCAGGCAACACGTGAGAAAGTCCAGGCCGAAGATCTGCTGAACTTCTCAATCCACAGCTTGCCGGTTGAAGAGCAAGCCATGTTTAAGACCATTATGCTGGTCCCTATCGGCGCATTGATTGTGGTCTTCCTGCGTATCATCATCGGCCTTAAGACTTCGGGTACCTTCATGCCGGTCCTCATCGCGGTAGCCTTTGTCCAGACCCAGCTTGTCACCGGTATCCTTGGCTTCCTGTTGATTGTCGGTACCGGTTTGGTGATCCGTAGCTACCTGTCCAAGCTCAACCTGCTTCTGGTGGCGAGGATTTCCGCGGTGATCATCACGGTAATTATGATTATCTCCATCTTTACCGTCGTGGCCTTCAAGATTGGTTTGGTCGAAGGCCTGACCATTACCTTCTTCCCGATGATCATCCTATCGTGGACCATCGAGCGTATGTCAATCCTGTGGGAAGAGGAAGGCGCGAAAGAAGTGTTGATCCAGGGCGGGGGCTCACTACTGACCGCAGTCTTCGTTTACCTAGCAATGACTAACCCGTTGATCCGCCACCTGACGTTCAACTTTATCGGTATTCAGCTGATCATCCTGGCGTTGATCCTGATGTTGGGTAACTACACAGGCTACCGTTTGAGTGAGCTGCGCCGCTTCAAGCCGCTCGCGGAGGACTAAACTATGTCACTGTTCTCACAGTTTACGTCCCCCTTCAAACTGCGTGAGCGCGGGATCATGGGGATGAACCAGCGCAACCACAGCTACATTGGCCGCTACAACGACCGTAGCCTGTATCCACTGGTGGACGACAAGCTCAAAACCAAGCTGATTGCCAAACAGGCTGGGGCCACGGTTCCGGAACTGATTGGCGTCATCGACAGCCAGGTGTTCGTCAAGCGCGTTCACGACATGGTCAAAGACTGGCCGGGTTTTGTGATCAAGCCAGCCCAGGGCTCTGGCGGTAAAGGTATTCTGGTGGTGGTCAAGCACAAGGATGGGGTTTATGTAAAACCGTCCGGTGCCGAGATGAACAAGCAGGATGTCGAGCGACACATCACTAACACCCTGGCGGGGCTGTTCTCGCTCGGTGGCAAGAACGATGTGGCAATGATCGAGAACCTGATCCAGTTCGATAATGTGTTCGACGGCTTCAGTTACGAAGGCGTGCCCGATGTCAGGGTTATCGTCTTCAAGGGCTATCCTGTAATGGCAATGATGCGCTGCTCGACCTCGGCCTCTGACGGCAAGGCTAACTTGCACCAGGGTGCGGTAGGGGTCGGCATCGATATTGCCACCGGTAAGGCTATCCGCGCCGTGCAGTTCGACCAACCGGTTGAACGCCATCCTGACACCGACCGTAAACTGAGTGAATTGGCCGTTCCCAACTGGCACAAGCTGCTGACATTGGCTTCAAGTGCGTGGGAGATGACCGGATTGGGCTATATGGGCACCGATATGGTCCTTGATAAGATCCAGGGGCCGATGGTACTGGAGCTCAATGCACGCCCGGGTTTGGCGATCCAGACCGCTAACGGTGCCGGCCTGCTACCTCGGCTACGGCACATCGAAAACTTGGGAGTTCCGGCCAAGCCACCAACACCAGAAGAACGTGTTGCCTATGCTGCTGAACAGTTTGGTGTCAAATCAAAGTTCTAGCAAAGCAAGTGATAACTCTCACATTAAGCCCCAGACTTGTGCTGGGGCTTTTTTATTCTGGCGTCATATGGCAATAATAGACTTCATTTTCCCCGGATAGTATCTTCCCTGCAGCGCAAAGGACTTATCAATGCACCCCATTTCCCAGCAACATGATCCCCTTTTCGATCAGTATATCGACCGCACCGGCAGCAACAGTATCAAATGGCAAAAGTACCAGGGCCAGGATGTACTGCCAATGTGGGTTGCTGATAGTGACTTCAAGGTTCCCCAAGCGATCACCGACGCCCTGCATAACCATGTTGACCATGGTATCTTCGGCTATGGCAGTGCACCCACGGCGCTGACAGAACTAATTATCGAGCGGATGCAGCGGCTGTACCGATGGCATGTTGAGCCTGAGTGGATAGTCTATCTGCCGGGATTGGTATGCGGCATCAACCTGGCGGTCCGCTCTGTTTGCAATGATAAGCAAGGGGTGGCTTGTCCAAGCCCGATATATCCGCCATTCAAGTCATCAGCCAAACTGGCTAAGCGTCCACTGAGCAAACTACCGGTAGAGATCGAGGATAAACGCTGGTTAATGTCCCTTGATGACAGTGCCTTACTACCTGATACGCGATTATTGCTGTTTTGCAACCCACTCAACCCCGGTGGCACAGTGTACCGCAGAGACGAGCTACAGGCTGTTGCTGACTTTGCCAACCAGCAGGACTTAATCGTCTGCTCTGATGAAATTCACTGTGATTTGATACTCGAGCCTGGCTGCCAGCATATTCCCTTTGCCAGCCTCAGCGAAGAGGCTTCACAGCGCTCTATCACCCTGCTTGCTCCCAGCAAAACTTTCAACATCGCCGGCCTCGGTGCCTCGATGGCCATTATTCCCAACTCGGCCTTGCGCAGAGATTTTATCCGCACAAAAGCCGGCATTGTGCCTGACGTCAATGTGCTGGCCTACACCGCAGCCCAGGCAGCCTATGAGCAAGGGCAACCTTGGCTCGACAGGCAGCTAGCCTACCTGCGACGAAATAAAGAAACCGTTGAGCACGCTATCAATGCCATGCCCTTCCTGAGCCTCCCCCCTATCGAGGGGACTTATCTGGCATGGATTGATGCGACGAAGCTGCCAGTGGCTTCTCCCTTTAAGTTCTTCGAGCAGGCTGGCGTGGGGCTATCACCCGGGGCAGATTTCGGCAATCCCGACTTTGTTAGGCTCAACTTTGCTTGCCGCCATCAAACACTGCTCGAGGCACTCGGCAGAATGGAAAAAGCCGTAATGGCATTGGAGAATGAACAAATGGCGAAAGAGTAACCACTTACTTGCCGTTTCACTTTTTTTATTAAAGAAATCATAGGCTGTACCGATACAAACTTCACAACACTGGTTCGGTTATCGGTACAGCAATTGATGCAAATTCATTCACTCGACAAAGCGCAGCTGATCAACGAAGTTCAGCTTGGCAGCCAGCTCAGCCATGCGGTTGAAGGCGGGCGTCGTGCTGATTTTGCCCTGATGCTGGCCCTGCTCTCCCCCGAGCAGCTTGAGATAACCCCGGTTGACGCACTGCCTGCCGCGGGCAAGACAGAAAGCGAGCTGCGGGCTTACTTTGAACTGCCAGACCCGCAGCCGCTGTCGACCACAGAAAGTAGCTACCAGAATGCAGCTCAGCAAGCCAAGGCGTTCCACCAAAGCGGCTTGGCCGACGCTCGTCTGCTTGATGGCCTCAAACCCACCCCACTCTCCTACCCGCCGCAAGGAACCAAAGGCATGCCGGAAGAGGTGTACCATAACCTTTCAGGCCATGAACGCCGCCTGCTGCCGCCTACCGAAGACGCCACGATAAAAGCCTCACCGCAGGATCTGTATCTTTCACTGGTACAAGCCAAGCGGTTTGCCGAAATGTACGGTGTTTAAACCAGCACAATTTCCGGCGACGAAAGCGAGAGCCAGCGTTGCTTGCTCCCCCCATGACACGGTTGTTGCATTGACCGTATTATCATTACAGCATTAAATTCGTGACCGCCCTCATAGCATCATCACTTTTTCGCTGCACTATGATCACACTTCACTAACATTTTATGGCTGGGTCGTAAGTTTGGGGGATTATTCACAGACAAGCGCACCATTGCTCCGTAACCTGAATCCATGACTCGCAAGTTGGCTTTTGACAGTGTCATATAGGAAGAACTATGAATATTGCACATTCAGTCATACTCATCACCGCGGCAGGCAGCCCCTTGGGTAAAGCGCTATCGCTCCATTTTGCTTCACTGGGGGCAAAACTGGCATTGGTCGATGAGCGCCAACACGCCCTTGGCCAGACCCTACAAGCTTGCCAGGCTGTTGGAGCCTCGTGCCAGTCCTATCTGATCCCGGACCTGAGCGAGCGGACAATTGCCACGCTGATCAATAACGTCCACCAACATTTTGGCAGGATCGAAGTCTTGGTTAACTGCTGGGTAGGCTCAGAGTTGCCGTCTCTGCTTAGCCCATCTTCAGTCGATCAATTCAGCCGTTCGATGAGCGAAAAAGCCACCCCATTCTTCACCTTCGGCAAGCAAACCGCCCATTACATGCGCGATCACAACTGCCCCGGGGTAATCATCAACCTGGCGGCCAATGAAGATTGCCAGCATAATTATATCCACTCAGGTTCGAAAGCCATTGTTTCGGGCTTGACCCAAAGCTGGGCCAAAGAACTGGCAGAATTCAACATTCGCGTTGGCGGTGTGGTGCCGCTGACCATCGACTGCCCTTGCAATAACCACCATCATAAGCTCAGCTCGCCACTTCAATACGAGATAGCCCGCAGTGCAGAATATATCGTCGCCAACGACTACTTCAACGGCAGGATGATTGAAGCCGAAGTGAGCTAAAGCCTCCTTGCCCCGGTAAATTGACAGTCCTTAAACGAAAAAAGCCCGCCAAAATGGCGGGCTACATAGGTAGTCTAAAGTGCGCTAGCTAAACAATGATTAAGCTTCTGCTTTCTCTTTTTTAGCTTTTGGTGCTTTCACTGCTTCCTGGTCTTCTTTTTTCTTGATGACCGTTGTGCCTTCGAAAGTTTCACCTTCAACAAACGCCTTACCGTAGTAAGAAGCTAGTAGAACTTCTTTTAGCTCAGCAATTAGCGGGTAGCGTGGGTTCGCACCAGTACACTGGTCATCGAACGCTTCAACCGCTAGCTCATCAAGCTTCGCAAGGAAGTCAGACTCAGCTACACCCGCAGCCTGGATAGACATTGGGATTTCTAGGTTAACTTTCAGCTCATCCAACCATGCTAGAAGACGCTCAATCTTCTGTGCAGTGCGATCACCTTCCTGAGATAGGCCTAGGTGGTCAGCAACTTCTGCATAACGACGGCGTGCCTGTGGACGGTCGTACTGAGAGAATGCAGTCTGCTTAGTTGGGTTGTCGTTTGCGTTGTAACGAACAACGTTAGAGATCAGCAGTGCATTCGCTAGGCCGTGAGGTACGTGGAACTCAGCACCAACCTTGTGCGCCATTGAGTGACAAACACCTAGGAAGGCGTTGGCAAACGCGATACCAGCGATAGTTGCTGCGTTGTGTACTTTCTCACGAGCGATTGGGTCGTTAGCACCGTTCGCGTAGCTTGAAGGTAGGTACTCTTTCAGCATCTTAAGTGCTTGTAGAGCCTGGCCGTCAGAGTATTCGTTCGCAAGAACAGATACGTAAGCTTCTAGGGCGTGAGTTACCGCATCGTAACCACCGAACGCGGTTAGCGACTTAGGCATGTTCATCACAAGGTTGGCATCAACGATAGCCATTTGTGGTGTTAGCTCGTAGTCCGCTAGAGGGTATTTAGCACCGGTTTTGTCATCAGTAACAACCGCAAATGGCGTAACTTCAGAACCTGTACCAGAAGTAGTTGTGATACATACCAACTCAGCTTTCTTACCCATTTTAGGGAACTTGTAGATACGCTTACGGATGTCCATGAAGCGCATTGCTAGTTCTTCGAAGTGTGTTTCTGGGTGCTCGTACATAACCCACATGATTTTCGCAGCATCCATTGGTGAACCACCACCTAGAGCTAAGATCACGTCTGGCTGGAAGCTTTGCATTGCAGCTGCACCTTTCTCTACAACAGATAGAGTAGGATCGGCCTCTACATCGAAGAATACTTGAACTTCAATACCCTGAGCTTTCAGTAGTTTTACTACCTCATCAGCGTAACCGTTGTTGAATAGGAAACGGTCAGTTACTAGGAATGCACGTTTCTTGCCTTCTAGGTCGCCAAGTGCGATTGGCAGGCTACCACGACGGAAGTAGATTGACTTAGGTAGTTTGTGCCACAACATGTTTTCAGCTCGCTTAGCTACAGTTTTCTTGTTGATAAGGTGCTTAGGACCTACGTTCTCAGAGATAGAGTTACCACCCCATGAACCACAACCCAGTGTTAGAGACGGTGCAACGTTGAAGTTGTACAGGTCACCGATACCACCGTGAGTTGTAGGGATGTTTACAAGAATACGTGCAGTCTTCAGCTTGTCACCGAAGTAGCGGATGCGGTCTGCATTCACGTCTTGGTTAGTGTAAAGACCAGATGTGTGGCCGATACCACCGATTTCAACCATAGTTACCGCCTGAGCAACTGCATCTTCGAAGTTGTCAGCGCGGAATAGACCTAGAGTTGGAGACAGTTTTTCGTGAGCGAATGCATCGTCGTAAGACACTTTGCCCAGACCTTCACCAACAAGAACTTTAGTGTCAGCTGGTACTTTAACGCCTGCCATTTCAGCGATTGCTGGCGCTGGCTGGCCTACGATTTTCGCGTTTAGGTTACCGTCGATAAGCAGTACTTTACGTACTTTCTCAGCTTCTGCCTTAGATAGAACGTATGCTTTGTGAGAAGCGAAACGCTCTTTCACTTCGTCGTAAACTTCGTCAACAACGATTGCAGCCTGCTCAGAAGCACATACTACACCGTTATCGAAAGTCTTAGACATCAGGATAGAAGCAACAGCACGCTTAACGTCTGCAGTTTCATCGATAACAACTGGAACGTTACCCGCACCAACACCGATTGCAGGCTTACCAGAAGAGTAAGCTGCTTTAACCATGCCTGGACCACCAGTTGCAAGGATAAGTGCAATGTCATCATGCTTCATCAGTGCGTTAGATAGCTCTACAGAAGGCTGGTCGATCCAACCAATGATGTCTTTTGGCGCACCAGCAGCGATAGCCGCTTCTAGAACCAATTTAGCTGCATCGTTAGTAGAGTTCTTCGCACGTGGGTGTGGCGAGAAGATGATACCGTTACGGGTTTTAAGAGAGATTAGAGATTTGAAGATAGCAGTAGAGGTTGGGTTTGTGGTTGGTACGATACCACAGATGATGCCAACAGGCTCTGCGATAGTCATAGTACCTAGGTTGTCATCCTCTTCCAGGATGCCACAGGTCTGCTCATCTTTATATTTGTTGTAGATAAATTCTGAAGCGAAGTGGTTCTTGATAACCTTGTCTTCGACGATACCCATACCTGACTCTTCTACCGCTTGTTGCGCTAGAGGAATACGTGCTTGGTTGGCAGCTAGTGATGCAGCACGGAAGATTTTGTCAACTTGCTCCTGAGAGTAAGTCGCAAACTCTTTCTGAGCCGCTTTAACGCGTGCAACCATTGCATCTAGTTCAGCCATATTAGTAACAGGCATAGTTAACTCCTAACTTAAGATTGAAAACTTTTTAGTAAGGATGCGTACACATCCTAAGGGTTACCTGGCGAGCATCCGGCTCCAAAAAACAACCTGGTAACACACATACTTAGTAAATTGCTTTCAAAACTGATTATATTCTTTCACACCTCGAAAAAAATTGATTTAGATCACTTGTAACCATTTAGAGTTACACTTTGTTATTTTTTGACGCATATCACCCAAAAGCAATAACCTAAACGGTTGTTTTGTGACCATTGCGCTTGATGAACAACAAAGCAGAGCCAAATCCCGCGGTTATCTAGCCATATTATTACGTAATAAAGCTACACAATTTGTCATATCGATACCATAACGAGAGCTAAATCACATTTTTTTGTCGTACTTGAATCAGTTTTGTTTCATTAATGTAGCACGCGATCTACTCATCAAAGAGTAACCTAAACCAACCGCTTTTACACCACCGCAACAACAATTTCATAAATAACTTTATATTGCGGTAGGTATAACTATTTTTAATTGGTTAAATGCAAACGATTGGCTTAAAGTATCGCCGATCAACAGGTTTGTACTGTTTTTATCAAAGGTTAGATCATCGGCTGGCCCCCTATTGTTGACTCGGCCGCGCTTGCTCACCGTGCGACTTTTCTAATCTTTGGCAACATTGGCTTCCTGTTGGGCTCTAAACTCCCATAATTAGTACTAAACCCCATATGCAACCACTTGAATTAGCTATTTTTCTGCAGTTTTTTGTCGGTCTGATCGCTGCCGTCAACCCCATCGGAATCATGCCGATCTTTGTCTCGCTGACTGGCCATATGAGCCCGGAGGAGCGAAACAAAACGGCCCTGACCGCCAATATCGCCGTTGCCGTGATCCTGACCGTGTCGCTCCTTGCTGGTCAGTTATTGCTGGATATGTTCAGTATTTCCCTCGATTCGTTCCGTGTTGCCGGTGGCCTGCTCCTATTGACCATCGCTTTCTCAATGATGAGCGGTAAGTTGGGTGAGGATAAACAGAACAAGCAGGAAAAATCCGAGTCCATCAGCCGCGAGCAGATTGGTGTTGTTCCGCTGGCAATGCCGTTAATGGCAGGCCCGGGTGCCATCAGTTCCACTATCGTGTACGGCTCCCGCTACCCGGGGATGAGCAGCACGGTTGGCATTGCCATGACTATCGTGGCGTTTGCGTTTTGCTGCTGGCTCTTGTTCCGAGCCGCCCCGATCATCGTCCGTTTTCTAGGCCAGACCGGCATCAACGTCATCACCCGTATTATGGGCCTGATCCTAGCAGCACTCGGCATCGAGTTCATTGCCAACGGACTACGCGCCCTATTCCCGGGACTAGCCTAACCCCAGCCCACTCTGTGGCCGGATAGCTCTCCGGCCATAGAACGCCGCCAGTCCGTTCGCGTCCGCATTCTCCCCAACAAGCTCGCACCAAGCCCTTCACCTTCATGCCAAAGGACTATTTTGCTTACTACGACCCAACTATTTGGTTTATTATTTATATACTTATATAAATAACTAAGGACTCATTGCTTTGGTTACCCTGACCCGCAAACAGCGCCTTTACCAAATCATCTTCGGCACCCAAACCAAAGCTGGCCGGAATTTCGATATCGCGCTAATTGTCGCGATCCTTTGCTCTGAAGTCGTTTTGATCCTGTCTACCATCCGCTCTGTCGATTTCAAATACAGTGAAACGCTCACCACGCTTGAATGGACATTCACCCTGCTGTTTACCATCGAATATGCATTGCGCCTGTATTGCTCCCCCAAACCATGGGCGTATGCCCGCAGCTTTTATGGTGTCATCGACCTCATTGCCGTTCTGCCCAGCTATCTCGCGTTTCTATTTCCGGGCTCGAACTACCTGCTTATCATACGCCTGATCCGTGTCATGCGAATTTTCAGGATCCTCAAGCTTGCCCGCTTCCTCAAAGACTCCAATATCCTGTTGCGAGCCCTCCTGATGGCACAGCGCAAGATCTTGGTGTTCTTCAGCACTGTGGCCATCTTGGTTACTGTCCTGGGTTCATTACTCTACATCGTCGAAGGGCCCGACAACGGCTTTACCAGTATTCCCACCAGCATCTACTGGGCCATCGTCACGATTACGACAGTGGGTTATGGCGATATTGTGCCGCAGACAAATATCGGCAAAGCCATTGCTTCTTTTACCATGCTACTGGGCTACTCGATCTTGGCAGTACCGACCGGGATCATTACCGCCGAGCTCAGTCAGGAGATGCAGACCCAGCGACATTTGATCCGCTGCACTAACTGCTCGGCCAGCGGCCATGAGAGTGATGCTAATTTCTGCAAAAAATGCGGGACCGAGCTTCCCGAACACCTTTGATTTGCCTGCTGACGCCGTCCATATTCGGGCTCTAACAACAAAAACGGCACCCTTACAACAGGGTGCCGTTTTTTAATTTTGTGGATTTATCGCGCTTTACTGTTGGCGATTTAAATAGTCCGCCGCCTTATCTGGAAAATCAGTAAATACGCCGTCAACATTGGCTGTTCGGTAAAAGATGTCCAGCATGTCATTGAAGTCATTGGCATAGGCTGGAATGCGTCCTTCGTCGGAACGGAAGGTGTACGGGTGAACCTGCATCCCGGCGTCATGGGCAGCCTTGACCAGCCCCGTCAGCCTGATGTTACCTTTTACTGATTCATCAGACACCACCATCGGCTTCCAAGGACCGATGCCATCGGCGTATTTTGCCACCGCGGCCATGCCTCCTGGTTGGAACATCCAATCATAGCTGTAAGGTTTCGCACTGCCGTCCTCACCATACACCATGGTTTCATTCCAGTCGGTATAAGCCATCAACTGAACCAGTTTGACCTCCATTCCCATCGCTGGCATCAACTCATCGTGAATACGCTTGAGCTCGTTGTAGTCGAATGTTTGCAGGTATACCTTGCTGTCTTTACTGGTATAGCCGTATTGCTTGAGCGCCTTAAGCACGGCCGCACTGATATCCTTGCCTTCATGGCGGTGGAACCAAGGTGCTTTGATTTCAGGATAAATACCAATATCGTAGCCGAGGGTCTTGTTCAGCCCTTGGATCATCTCGATCTCTTCTTCGAAAGTCGGCACCTTGAAGTCAGACTGCCACATTGGAAAACGCCCCGGGAACCCCTGCACCTGTTTGCCCTCTTCGAGCTTGAAGCCTTCAGTCACACTGAGCTGCTTGATTTCGGCCAGGGTAAAGTCAATCGCATAATAGCGGCCATCATCACGGGCACGGTCTGGGAATACCGCAGCCACATTGGTGACACGGTCAAGGTAGTGGTCATGCAATACCACCAGCCGGTTATCTTTGGTCATCACCACATCCTGCTCGATGTAATCCGGCTTCATGGCATAGGCCAGCGCTTTAGAGGCAAGAGTATGCTCGGGCAGGTAACCGGAGGCTCCGCGGTGGGCCACCACCACCTTATCGGCGTTGGTTTGAGCGAAGCACGGGGAAGCAATTAGGGCACTGCCTATCACGGCAGCAAGGCAAGCTGTTTTCATTATTATGTCCTAGTCAACGCGTTATGATTATCTGTTTTTAATATAAAACATAAAGATATGAACACATCATAGTACAAGCATAATAATGACTCACCAGTATTTCAGTAGCATGACTTTCGTTATGTGTGATCGATAACGCTCGAAATTGAACGTAAAATTTTCGAATGGTGATCTTGGTGTAACTTTTGATTATTAGGCATAAAAAAAGCCGGAGTTTTCACTCCGGCTCATTGAATTCAAAGAAGGTTATCCTTTACTTACGGCGCCAAGTCGTACCTTGAGGGCCGTCTTCCAGGATAATACCCATCGCGGTCAGCTTGTCGCGGGCTTCATCCGCTGCCGCCCAGTCTTTCGCTGCACGGGCATCCAGACGCTGCTGGATAAGTGCTTCGATTTCAGCGACGTCTTCGTCTTCACCGGCACCACCTTGTAGGAAGGCTTCCGGCTCTTGAGCCAATAGGCCAAGTACATCTGCCAACTCACGCATGCGTGCACCCAGTGCAGAAGCCGCATTGATATCTTCCGCTTTCAGGCGGTTGATTTCGCGCGCCATATCAAACAGCACAGAGTAAGCTTCAGGCGTGTTGAAGTCGTCGTCCATCGCTTCTTTGAAGCGGGCAACAAACTCATCACCACCGGCAGCAGCAACCGAAGTATCAAGACCACGGAGTGATGTGTACAGGCGCTCAAGCGCTGAACGAGCCTGCTTGAGGTTATCTTCGCTGTAATTCAGCTGGCTACGGTAATGGCCAGACATCAGGAAGTAACGCACGGTTTCGGCATCGAAGTAACCCAGTACATCACGGATAGTAAAGAAGTTACCCAGCGATTTGGACATCTTCTCGCGGTCAACCATTACCATGCCGCTGTGCATCCAAGTATTCACGTACTGGGAGCCCGTTGCACAGCATGACTGGGCAATTTCATTTTCATGGTGCGGGAACTGCAGATCAGAACCACCGCCATGGATATCGAAGTGATCACCCAGGATAGCCGAGTTCATTGCCGAACATTCAATGTGCCAGCCCGGGCGGCCTGCGCCCCATGGTGATTCCCAAGTTGGCTCACCCGGCTTGGACATCTTCCATAGCACGAAATCAAGCGGGCTACGCTTGGCTGTTTCGATATCAACACGGGCACCGGCTTGTAGCTGATCAAGGTCTTGCTTAGACAGCTTGCCGTACTCGTCGAACTTGCTCACTTCGAACATCACATCGCCATTGTCTGCCACATAGGCAAAACCACGCTCGATCAGGCGCTCACACATCGCGATAATTTCAGCGATAAATTCGGTCGCGCGAGGCTCGATATCCGGGCGCTTCATGCCCAGTGCATCAAAGTCAGCGTGCATTTCGCCGATCAAACGCTCAGTCAGAGAGTCACAGCTTTCGCCATTTTCCGCTGCGCGCTTGATGATCTTGTCATCAATGTCAGTGATGTTACGAACAAAAGTCAGATCGTAACCCGAATAACGCAGGTAGCGAGACACCACATCGAATGACACAAACGTACGACCGTGGCCGATGTGACAGAGATCGTAGATGGTAACCCCACAGACATACATGCCAACTTTACCTGGCTGAATGGGTTTAAATTCCTCTTTTTGTCTTGTCAGTGAGTTATAGATCTTCAACATGTCTCTTCGATACTCATTTGGTGGGGTTGCAATTCAAGAAGGTAATTACACCTTTATTGGCCGCCCATAGCAAGGAAAATCACGCCATCGGGACGATTCTGCCACAATATCGTCAGGGATACTGCCGCCTTCACTTTGCCTGTCCAAGGTGCCAAGCCTTCACGCATATTCTATAGTTAAGCAAAAGGTCAATATTTCGCCTATTTATCACAGAGTTTGCCATTGGCAACAGTTAATATTGACGCCTATGTCGGGTAAGATAGAATCCAACGTTTAAAGCAATATACACCTATTTAAAGGACAAGCTCATGGTAACGCTTCACACTACTTTTGGTGACATCAAAATCCAACTAAACACTGAAAAAGCACCTGAGACCTGTGCAAACTTTCTACAGTACTGTCGTGACGGTTTCTATAACGGCACTCTGTTCCACCGCGTTATCGATGGCTTCATGATCCAGGGCGGCGGTATGGCTTCTGGCATGGAAGAAAAAGAAACTCGTGCACCAATCAAGAACGAAGCCAACAACGGCCTAAGCAACAAAGTCGGCACACTGGCTATGGCGCGTACTATGGAGCCGCACTCTGCAAGCTCTCAGTTCTTCATCAACGTTAACGACAACAAATTCCTGGACTTCAAATCAGAAACACCTGATGGCTGGGGCTACTGCGTATTTGCTGAAGTGGTTGAAGGCATGGACGTAGTGAACAAGATCAAAGGCGTTGCAACGGGCAACTGGGGCTACGTGCACCAGGACGTACCGGTAGAAGAAGTTGTTATCAACAACGTGACTATCGAAGAGTAATGCTTCACAAAGGGTGGCCAATGTGCCACTCTTCCCCTCTATGACCACACTTTTTATTTCCGATCTGCACTTGAGTGCCGACAGGCCTGACATCACCGCCTGTTTCCTTCGCTTTATGTCCACCGAAGCCCGTGGCATCGATGCCCTTTATGTATTGGGCGATCTATTTGAAATGTGGATTGGCGATGATGATGATTCCCCGTTCCACCAGCAAATAAAATCAGCCTTCCGCCAGCTCACCGACAACGGCGTGCCGTGCTATTTTATCCACGGCAACCGGGACTTCCTGATAGGCAAACGCTTCAGCCAAGAAACCGGGGTCGAGCTGCTGCCCGAGCACACTGTGGTTGATCTCTATGGCACTCCAACCCTGCTCCTGCACGGTGACACTCTGTGCACGCTCGATGAAGGCTATCAGCGCTATCGCAAGAAGGTACATAACCGCTTTATTCAATGGCTTTTTTTCCGCCTGCCGCTGCGCTACCGCCAGCGTATCGGTGAGAAGATGCGAAGCGACAGCAGCCAGACCAACCGGACCAAAAGCCAGGCCATAATGGACGTCACCCCCGGTGAGGTTGTCCATGTCATGGCAGAGCTTGGGGTCAACCAGATGATCCACGGCCATACGCACCGGCCTGACGTCCATACCCTGTCCGTCAACGGGCAAGATGCACGCCGCATTGTGCTAGGCGACTGGTATAAGCATGGCTCGGTATTGATTTGTACCCCGCAGGACTGCCAGCTTGAAACGCGCGATTTTCAGCCTTAGCTGCCTGTAGCTACAACCAAACACAGGCGGCCCGGCCAAACACCGTGCCAATAAAAAAGGTACGCCATGCGTACCTTTTTCAATTCCAGTGGGATAGCCCCTACTCGGTCGAACCTGCCAGCGCCTCTTTGCCAGCAAGTACGCGCTCTTTTGCCCACGAGCGATACATGGTGATAGCGGTATAGAGCACCACGCCAATCACCAGCCATGCCAGCAAGTGCAAATCAAGCGACTTTACGAGATACGCCGCAATCACCACGCCAATTGGGCCTGTAATCGCCACCACCAACGCCGCACGACTGTTGATGCGGTTCATCCGAATGAAACCACCCGCCGAGAAGAAGCTCAAGAAGGCACAAGAACACATCATAATAGGAAATGCCGCCAGCGGATGCATGCCCAACAGGTAGACCATGGTCATGCAGGGGGCGTAAAGGCCGATACCGACAGTCATCAAGGCACCAAACAGGAAATTACCGGCAATCGCCACCGCCAGTTTCCAGCCCGTCAGACCAAGCTCTAAGCCACCGAGCGGGAACAGCTTGAGCTGTCCGGCCAGCATCAGGCTGGCAACCACCAGCAGAGCCCCACTCATTACCAAGCGGATCAACTGACGATCCCAACTGGAAACTAAACGCGCACCAAAAGTTGCCCCTAGGCAGGCTGCCAACACCATAGAAACCATTGTCGTCGGATCGACGTCCACAGCAGTCAGGAAAATCAGGGACTGAACCACGGTCGCCAGTACCGCCTGGCAATTGAGCGTACCCGGCAACAGCTGATCGTCAATCAGCTTGAATTGTTTATAACCGGCCGTTTTAATGGCAAAGCTGCCCACACCCAAGGTGTCACAGAAGTTAGCGAAACCGCCAATCAGGCCAATCGGTAAAATTTTAGTTTGTGCTTCCTGCTCTCGATTTTTTCGCCATGAAAGGAGCAACATAGCGATAAAAACCAGTCCACCTACAAGCAATCCCGCTTGTATGACTGCAAATACTGTCATGAGTTACACAAATTTTTTTGGAAAGCCGCGGATTATCTATCATGAACACGAATAATTCCATGCGTAACATCATGGCAATTTCCCAAAAAAATGTAAGACTGTCCTAATAGGCCGGTTTTTGTCATAATTTGCACGAAAAGCCATACATAGGCCAAATGAGGTAACAGCACTCATAATGGTGTAACTAGGTAATAACAAATATTTGCTTACATGAATTCATATCTTGCCAGACAGCCGGTATTAAACAGGGAAAAAGACACTATCGGTTATGAGCTGTTGTTCCGAGACGGCCCGAAAAACAGTTTCCCAGAAATTGGCGATGAGCAAGCGACTCACCGCCTGTTGACTGATAACTTTTTAAGCTCTGGCAATAATGAGGTAACCTCGGGCAAAAAAGCCTTCATCAACTTTCCCCACAGCAGCCTGATCAACCGTATTCCTCTGCTTTTCCCTAAGAAAAGCTTCATCATAGAAATACTGGAAACCTGCCAGCCCAACGATGAGCTGCTCGAGGCGGTAAAAGAGCTTCATCATGCCGGCTATACACTGGCACTGGATGATTTTACGCCCACACCGGAATGGAACCGTTTTATCCCCTTCGTTCACATCATCAAGTTTGATCTCCGGGTAATGCCAATAGCCAAAGCTGGTTTTTTCATCCGACGGCACAGGGATAAAGGCAGCCGTATTACTTTCCTGGCCGAAAAGGTCGAGACTAATGATGAGTTCATGGCAGCCAGTGACGCCGGCTTTGATCTCTTTCAGGGCTATTTCTTCAGCCGCCCGGAGATCGTTCGCAAGAAGGCTCTCAAGCCCTCGGCCCTGACAACCCTGAGGCTATACCGAGAAATCAGCCGCCCGGAAGTCAACTTTAGCAAGGTTGAAAAGATCATCGCTACCGATGTGACGCTATCTTACAAATTACTTCACCATGTCAACAACATGACCTACACCCGTGCCAAACCGATCTCCTCATTCAAACAGGCTTTGGTGTATTTGGGTGAAGAGAAACTACGCCGCTTTGTTACCTTTGTCGCTACCTCCCATGCAGTTGAAAACAAGCCCGAGTCACTTTATTTCCTATCGCTACAGCGCGCTCGTTTCAGCGAGCAGCTTAGCCAGCAGCTAAAGGTCAATATTGACAGTAACCAAGCCTTCCTCACCGGCTTATTCTCGCTACTTGACTGCATCCTTGATCAACCCATAGAAGCACTGATCGATCAATTGCCGCTCGACACTCCCGTGCAGCATGCCCTTATCAACCGCCAGGGCCACCTAGGCGGAATACTGCGCCTAGCCATTGCCTATGATCAAGCAGACTGGAAAACGATCAATCGACTCTGTCAGGCTCTCAACATCAATGAATCAGTCGTTGCACAGACCTACCTCGAATCTTTAAAATGGGTCACTGTTTTTGAGCAAACCTTACCGAGCAAACCATGACCCAACACACTCAGCCGTGTCCATGCGGCAGTCAGCGCCCACTGACTGAATGCTGCCAACCAATCCACCGTAACCCAAGCTTAGCCATCCACCCAGAACAGCTAATGCGCTCCCGTTACAGTGCCCATGTCCTTGGCCTGGTCGATTATGTTGTAGCGACCTACCACCCCTGCTGTGAAGCAGAGCAACACCGTGAAGCGATTGCCAAATCGGTACACAGCCAGTGGCTGGGCCTGGAAGTGATCAGCAGCGAAATAGCGACGGAGAACGAGGGTTTTGTCGAGTTCAAGGCATTCTACCGAGACGGCAACGATCAATACTGCCTGCACGAACGATCTCGCTTCCTCAAGGAAACCATCAATGGCCTGCCACAGTGGTTTTATATCGATGGTGAATATCCAGAGCCCCCTGCGCCCGATGAGAGCAAACCCGCACCGGCAGCCAGCGACAAGATCGGCCGCAACGATCCTTGCCCGTGCGGCAGTGGCAAAAAATACAAAAAGTGCTGTGGCTAATGACGGTAGGGCTACCTGGATATTCCGCCTCGCTCAGCTCCCCTATTTCGATAGGGGAGTGGACGCCAAGAAAGGTTATTCACCAAACCGAATAAACCGCAGCACACCAACCCACTCATCCCGCCCATCAATCGTTAACAACTCGTATATCTTCTTGTTGCAAGGCGCTCTTTTCACCTTCCGAATATAAAGCATAAAATCGTTTAAGATCTTCGCACTACGCCGCTATTTGATTGAGATCCATTCGCCACAAACCCCCACCCCGATAAAAAATTAAAATTTCCGTAAAATTGCTATTGCAAATTAAATCCAGCTTCGTTAGTGTGAAACACAAGCAAGCGTTAATAATGATTTATACAGAGTACATAACTATGCGTATCCCAATGGTAAACCTACATCACCATCATCATCCTGATTAGTCTTTCGGGAGGATACGCCTCGCTCTGGAAGACGCAATAATACTCTTCCAGCGGTCGTGATAGCACAGATTACAAGACCCTCGGAAGAGACATCTTCCGAGGGTTTTTTCGTTTTCAGGCTCAACATCGAGTACAGGGATTAAAACAATGCAGACACAACGACTACGAATTGCCATTCAAAAAAAAGGACGCCTGAGTAAAGAGTGCCAGGAGCTACTCAAACGTTGCGGCGTGAAGTTCAACATGATGGGTGAGCGTTTAGTGGTTCACTCTGAAAACATGCCAATCGACCTATTGCTGGTTCGCGATGACGATATCCCGGGTCTGATCATGGACGGTGTGGTTGACCTCGGTGTCATTGGTGAAAACGAGCTAGAAGAAGTAGGCCTTGAGCGTGAAGCCCGTGGCGAGCCTGCCAACTACATCAAACTACGCCGCCTGGACTTTGGTGGCTGCCGACTGTCCATTGCCATCGACAAGGATGCCGAGTACAACGGCCCGCAGGATCTGCAAGGTAAGCGTATTGCAACGACTTACCCACAGTTAGTGAAACGCTACATGGATCAGCAAGGCGTGAAGTTCAGCACCTGTATGCTCAACGGTTCTGTGGAAGTCGCCCCGCGTGCCGGCCTGGCCGATGCCATCTGTGATCTGGTATCGACGGGTGCAACACTGGAAGCCAATGGCCTCAAAGAAGCCGAAGTGATCCTGCGCTCAAAAGCGGTACTTATCCAGCAAACCGGCGAGCTGTCAGCCGACAAGCAAGCATTGATTGAGCGCCTGCTCACCCGTATGCAGGGCGTTATCCAGGCTAAGGAATCCAAGTACATCATGCTGCATGCACCAGCTGAGCGCCTTGACCAAATCAAAGCCCTACTGCCAGGTGCCGAAGACCCAACGGTATTGCCGCTGTCTCAGGACAAGAGCCGCGTTGCGGTACATCTTGTCAGCTCTGAAAACCTGTTCTGGGAAACCATGGAACAGCTTAAAGAACTGGGCGCGAGCTCAATCCTTGTCCTGCCTATCGAAAAAATGATGGAGTAAGCAATGAAAACAGTTGTGTGGCAATCCCTGAGCAAAAGCCAACAAGAAAGCCTGCTAGAGCGCCCGGCGATCACCGAGGGTGCCAATATTACTGCGATTGTCGAAGACGTCATTGCTGACGTCTGTGAACGTGGTGACCAAGCCCTGCTTGAGCTAACCGAGAAATTCGATGGCATCAAGCCAGATAGCATCAAGGTCGGTCAAGAAGAAGTCACTGCGGCTTCGGAAAGATTGAGCGATGAGATGAAGCAGGCGCTGCAACAGGCATACCAAAATATTGCGACCTTCCATCAAGCACAAAAACAGCCGACACTGCGTGTCGAAACCCAGCCTGGCGTGGTGTGTGAGCAGGTAACCCGCCCGATCAACTCTGTGGGTCTGTATATCCCTGGCGGTAGCGCACCGCTGCCATCAACGGTCTTGATGCTGGGCGTACCCGCCCAAATTGCCGGCTGCCGCCAAGTGGTGCTGTGCTCGCCGCCACCGATCGCTGACGAGATCCTGTATGTCGCCCAGCTATGTGGTATCAGCGAAATCTACAACGTCGGCGGGTCTCAGGCGGTCGCCGCCATGGCCTACGGTACCGAGACCGTGGCCAAGGTCGACAAGATTTTCGGTCCGGGCAATGCCTTTGTCACCGAAGCCAAACGCCAGGTCAGCAATGATTTCCGCGGTGCGGCAATTGATATGCCAGCCGGCCCTTCAGAGGTTTTGGTGATTGCCGACAGCAGCGCCGACCCTGATTTCATTGCTGCGGACTTACTCAGCCAGGCCGAGCACGGCCCAGATTCGCAGGTAGTGCTGGTGACACCGGATCCTAGCATTGCCGATCGCACCGCCGATGCCATCCAACAACAACTCAAAGCTCTGCCACGTGCTGACATTGCCCGCCAGGCACTGGGCTCAAGCATCTTGATTGTGGCGGAAACCCTGACCCAGTGCGTGTCGATTTCCAACCACTACGGTCCTGAGCACTTGATTGTCCAGACCCGCAACCCGCGTGATCTGGTCTCTCAGCTGGACAATGCCGGTTCGATTTTCCTTGGCAACTGGTCACCGGAGTCGGTCGGCGACTACGCCTCCGGCACCAACCACGTTCTGCCGACCTACGGTTATACCCGTACCTATTCCAGCCTAGGGCTGGCTGACTTTAGCAAACGTATGACAGTGCAGGAATTAAGTGCTGATGGCCTGCAAGAATTGGCACCGACTGTTGTTGCCATCGCCGAGGCGGAAGGTCTCGAAGCCCACAAACGTGCGGTGACTATCCGAGTTGAAAAACTGGCCGCGGCTCAAGATGTATCAAAAGGGGTATAAGATGAAAATTGACCAACTGGCACGCAAAACTGTCCGCGAGCTGACCCCTTACCAGTCAGCACGACGCTTAGGCGGCAGCGGTGATATCTGGCTCAATGCCAATGAGTCGCCGTTTGCCAACGAGTACAACATCAAGTGCGATCGCCTCAACCGCTACAGCACTTGTCAGCCAACAGAGCTAATTGACGCCTACGCCGATTATGCCTCGGTACGCCCTGAGCAGGTACTGACCTCACGCGGTGCCGATGAGGGGATCGAGTTGCTGATCCGTGCCTTTTGCGAGCCGAACCAAGACAGCATCCTGTATTGCCCGCCCACTTACGGCATGTATGCCATCAGTGCGGAAACTTTCGATGTTGCCACCAAGGCCGTCCCTCTGACCGAAGAGTGGCAACTGGATCTCGACGCCATCCACGCCAACCTCGGCGGTGTAAAACTGGTCTTTGTCTGCAGCCCGAACAACCCGACCGGCAACCTGCTGAACCGCCAGGATATCGAATCCCTGTTGGATATGACCCAGGGCCAAGCATTGGTTGTGGTTGACGAGGCCTACATTGATTTCTGCCCGGAAGCCACCACAGCCAATATGCTGGATCAGTACCCGAACCTGGTGGTACTGCGCACTTTGTCAAAGGCCTTTGCCCTTGCCGGCTTGCGTTGCGGCTTTACCCTTGCCAATGCCGAGGTGATTGAGCTGCTGCTGAAAGTCATTGCCCCCTACCCGGTACCTGTGCCGGTGACCGACATCGCAGTACAGGCACTTTCACCGGCAGGTCGCGCCAAAACCAAGTTTCAGGTGCTGGATATCAGTGCCAACCGGGCTTACCTCCAGGCAGGGCTAGGGATGCTGGACGGCGTTACGGTATATGAGGGTTATGGTAACTACCTACTGGTGAAATTCCCCGATGCGGATGCCCTGTTTAATGCCTTATGGGACCACGGCATTATCCTGCGCCGCTCACCGATAGAGAACTGTATCCGGATCAGTATCGGCAGCCGCGACGAATGCGAAAAAACTCTGGCCTTCATCCGAGAGCAGCTAGGACAAAATTAACAGAAAGGACAACACTGTGAGCAAGGAAAAAATCTTATTTATCGACCGTGACGGCACCCTGATTGTCGAACCACCCGTTGACTTTCAGGTCGACCGCCTCGACAAGCTCAAGCTGGAGCCCTTTGTGATCCCAGCCTTGCTGAAGCTGCAGGATGCCGGCTACAAACTGGTGATGGTCACCAACCAAGACGGCCTGGGCACCAGCAGCTACCCGCAGGAGGATTTCGATGCGCCGCACAATATGATGATGGAGATCTTCGAATCCCAAGGGGTGAAATTCGATGATGTCCTGATCTGCCCGCACTTCGATGAAGACAACTGCAGCTGCCGGAAGCCCAAACTGGGCTTGGTCAAAGGCTACCTCCAGCAAGGCAAGGTCGACTTTGAAACCTCGGCGGTGATTGGCGATCGCCAAACCGACCTGCAACTGGCAGAAAACATGGCGATCCGTGGTATCCAGTACAACCCTCAGACCATGGGCTGGCAACAGATCGTTAAAGATCTCACCACCCGCCCGCGGATCGCCGAGGTAGTGCGTACCACCAAGGAGACCGATATCCGGGTCAAGGTGAACCTCGACGAAACCGGCGGTAACCGCATCAGTTCCGGCCTCGGCTTTTTCGACCACATGCTGGATCAAATCGCGACCCACGGCGGCTTTCGGATGGAGCTGACCGTCGACGGTGACCTGCACATCGACGATCACCACAGCGTAGAAGATGCCGCGCTGGCTCTAGGCGAAGCGTTGAAGACAGCGCTAGGCGACAAGCGGGGTATTGGCCGCTTTGGCTTCAGCCTGCCAATGGACGAATGCTTAGCACAATGTGCCTTGGATCTGTCCGGCCGTCCGTACCTGAAGTTCGATGCGACCTTCAGCCGCGAGCAAGTGGGTGATTTGTCGACAGAAATGGTCTCGCACTTCTTCCGATCGCTGACCGATACGCTGGCGTGTACCCTGCACTTGTCATCAAAGGGAGACAATGACCACCACATTGTCGAAAGCCTATTCAAGGCCTTTGGCCGCACCCTGCGCCAGGCTATCCGCGTTGAAGGTAATGAGCTACCGAGCAGCAAGGGAGTGTTGTAATGACAGCGTCGAGCCAACAAGTCGTCATCATCGATACCGGCTGCGCCAATGTGTCATCGGTGCGCTTTGCCATCGAGCGTTTAGGCTATCCGGTGACCGTCAGCAAAGATCCCAAGGTGGTCTTGGCGGCGGACAAACTGTTCCTGCCGGGCGTCGGCACCGCTAGCGAGGCAATGAAAAACCTCGAGGAGCGTGACCTTATCACACTGGTTAAGCAGGTCGACAAGCCGCTACTAGGGATTTGTCTTGGCATGCAACTGCTCGGCGAGTTCTCTGAAGAACAAGGTCAGAACGGGACTGAGCAGGTGAATTGCCTTGGCCTGTGCGGCGCACCGGTGAAAAAGATGCAAACAGGCGAGTTGCCCCTGCCCCACATGGGCTGGAATACCGTCACCGCAGAAACGTGCCACCCGCTGTTCAAAGATATTCCTGCAGACAGCTATTTTTACTTTGTGCACAGCTATGCCATGCCGGTGTTTGACGAACCACAGGCTGGTCGTACCATTGCACGCTGCGAATACGGCCAAGCGTTTACCGCTGCGGTCCAGAGCGGCAACTATTATGGCGTTCAGTTCCACCCTGAACGCTCGAGTAAAGCTGGCTCCCAGTTGATCAAAAACTTTCTTGAAATGTAAGGACACCAAAAGGACTTGTTATGATTATTCCCGCTCTCGATTTAATTGAAGGCCAGGTTGTCCGCCTGTTTCAAGGAGACTACGGCAAGGTGACCGAATACAAAGTCGATCCTGCCGAGCAATTCAACCTCTACCACCAAGCTGGCGCAAACTGGCTGCACTTGGTTGATCTTACCGGTGCCAAAGATACTTCTGCCCGCCAGCTCGATTTGATTAGCAAACTGCTGGCCAGCACACCGGCCAATATCCAGATCGGTGGTGGCGTCCGCACCGAGCAGGATGTCGCAGACCTGCTCAATGCCGGTGCCCAGCGTGTGGTGATCGGCTCAACGGCCGTCAAGCAGCCAGAGCTTGTAAAAGGTTGGATGGAAAAATACGGCCCCGATCGCATTGTGCTGGCGCTTGATATCAATATCGATGCCAACGGTAAACGCAATGTGGCGGTGTCAGGCTGGCAGGAAGATTCAGGCGTAACCATCGAAGCGCTGTTGAATGACTTTTTGACGGTTGGTCTGCAGCATGTGCTATGTACCGATATTTCCCGAGACGGCACGCTGGAAGGCTCAAACGTCGAACTGTACCAAGACTTGTGCGCCCAGTACCCGCAGGTTCAATTCCAGTCATCAGGCGGCATAGGCTCGCTGGATGACATCTCAGCCCTCAAAGGCTCTGGGGTTGCTGGCGTGATCGTCGGCCGAGCTCTGCTCGATGGCAAATTTACCGCAGAGCAAGCCTTTGCTTGCTGGGCAGAATAAGGCAAGGAGAAAAACCATGTTAGCTAGACGAATTATTCCCTGCCTTGATGTAAGAGATGGCCAAGTGGTCAAAGGAGTGCAGTTCCGCAACCACGAGATCATTGGGGACATCGTCCCGCTCGCCAAGCGCTACGCCGAAGAAGGCGCCGACGAACTGGTGTTCTACGACATCACCGCCTCCAGTGATGGCCGGGTGGTTGATAAGAGCTGGGTTGCCCGGGTAGCCGAAGTGATCGACATTCCTTTCTGTGTCGCCGGCGGGATCAAGTCCGCCGAGGATGCCAGTCGTATCTTGCAGTTTGGTGCCGACAAGGTGTCGATCAACTCACCGGCCCTGGCCGATCCAAACCTGATCACCGAGCTGGCCGATAAATTTGGTGTTCAATGCATAGTGGTCGGTATCGACTCCTATTTTGATGCCGATAGCGGTAAATACCAAGTCTACCAGTTCACCGGTGATGAAAACCGCACCAAGGCAACCCGCTGGGAAACCCGCGATTGGGTGCAAGAAGTCCAGCGCCGAGGTGCCGGTGAGATTGTCCTTAACATGATGAACCAGGACGGCGTGCGTAACGGCTACGATCTCACCCAGCTCAATATGGTACGTGAAATCTGCCATGTGCCGCTCATTGCCTCTGGCGGGGCCGGTGAAATGGTGCACTTTGCCGATGCCTTCAAGCAAGCGAATGTCGACGGCGCCCTCGCCGCGTCGGTGTTCCACAAACAAATCATCAATATCGGTGAACTCAAGCAATACCTGAAACAACAAGATGTGGAGATCCGACTATGAGCCTAGCAAACAGTATCAATTGGGACAAAGTAGACGGACTGGTGCCGGCAATTGTCCAGGACAATAACAGTGGTCAAGTACTGATGCTCGGCTACATGAATGATGAAGCTCTGAGTAAAACCCTTGAGACAAAGCAAGTCACTTTTTGGTCTCGGACCAAAGCGCGCTTGTGGACCAAGGGCGAGACCTCGGGCAACGTGCTGCAGCTAAAAAGCATCAAGCTCGATTGCGATCAGGACACCCTGTTGGTGAAAGTCGACCCTATCGGCCCGACCTGCCACCTGGGTACCACCACCTGTTTTGACAATGACACTGCCGAAGAAGGACAAGTCGAGCAGCCTGCTCTGGTGTTCCTTCATCAACTTGAGCAGGTCTTGGCTGCTCGTAAAGGTGCCGATCCTGAGTCGTCCTACACTGCCAGCCTGTATGCCCGTGGGACCAAGCGGATTTCGCAGAAGGTGGGCGAAGAAGGGGTTGAAGTCGCGCTTGCGGCAACGTCGGGTGACAAGGCGGAGTTAGTCTGTGAGTCAGCCGATCTGATCTACCACTTACTGGTACTGCTGCAAGATCAGGGGATGTCCCTGTCGGATGTCACCGCCAAGTTGCAAGAGCGCCACAAATAGCCGAAACAGTACCCCCGATAAAACAAAGCCCAGAGTGATCTGGGCTTTGTTGCTTATCGAACCATATACGCTAGGAATCAGCAACTTACTAACGGCCAAGCGCCTCTTTATAGTGCTTGCGGCACACCGAAACATAGCGGTCATTGCCGCCGATTTCGACCTGGTCGCCGTCAGCAATCGCCTTGCCGCTGGCATCTTGACGGATCACCATATTGGCTTTACGACCACAATGGCAAATAGTTTTCAATTCTACCAATTTATCTGCCCACGCGAGCAAATAACGGCTGCCTTCAAACAGCTCACCACGAAAGTCACTGCGCAAGCCATAGCAAAGCACCGGAATATTCAGCTTGTCGACGACTTCGGTTAATTGGTACACCTGCACTTTGGTCAAGAATTGGCATTCATCAATCAGCACACAGTCAACTTTCTTGGTCGCATTCATATCCTGCAGACGAGCATACAGATCATCGCTGGTACTGAACAGCTCAGCATCTTCCTGCAAACCAATTCGCGAACTGACCTTGCCTTTACCGTAACGGTCATCAATTGCAGCGGTGAAAATCACCGGCGTCATGCCGCGCTCGCGGTAATTAAAAGATGACTGCAATAATGTTGTCGACTTACCCGCATTCATTGCCGAGTAATAGAAATACATCTGGGCCATTAAGCTTCCCTAGTAATACGATTGGTGCGTAAAAAATCAGCCGAGATGCTACAGAAAAGCCCTTCAGATTGAAAGGCGCAAGCTCACCTTCTTTATGACCAATTGAGATTAAATCAAAGAAATTTGGACTAACGAGCAAAAATAAAAAAGCCTGTATCAAATACAGGCTTTTTCATCAGCATGCTATCAGCATTAAGCGTTCGCAGCCGCTTCCTGAGGACGGCGTGCAAGCCAGTACAGGGCGATACAAGCCAGGGCAAAGGCGAAAGTTGCCGTCATGAACGAAACCGCGAGAGAGCCAGTAAAGCCCAGTACCAGGAAACCAACGGTCGATACCACAGCCACAGACAGTGCATAAGGCAGCTGCGTTGATACGTGATCAATGTGGTGGCAGCGAGCACCGGTTGACGACAGGATAGTCGTATCGGAAATTGGCGAGCAGTGATCACCAAATACCGAACCGGCCAATACCGCGCCAAGCATCGGCAACATCAGCATAATGTCGGTGGCAGCAGCCAGATCACCGGCAATCGGCAACATAATACCGAACGTCCCCCACGACGTACCGGTCGAGAATGCCATCAGGCCTGCTAGCAAGAAAAGAATCGCCGGCAGCATCATTGGATTAATGCTACCCTCAACCAAGGTCGATAGGTATTTACCCGTCGCCATGTCACTGATCACCGAGCCGATGCTCCAAGCAAACAACAGGATCAAGATCGCGCCAAACATCGACTTGGCCCCAATCCACAGCGTAGAGGCCACATCTGCCATTGGAATGCGCTGGCGGAAAACAGGGATAAGTGCAGCAGCCAAACCAACCAGGCCACCGTATACCAGAGACATACCGACATCGGTATTCTCGAACGCACCCAGAACGCTAAACGCGAGACCATCCGCTGCCAGCGCCTGATAGCCGGTAAACAGCATAAAGAAGAACGTTGCCACAATCAGGGTTACGATTGGCATTACCAGATCGGCAACACGACCATTCTTGCTTTCTTCAATTTCCAGTTCGTCGTTGAGATCCTTGGCACGGCTGTCTACATCACCCTCGTCGAAACCACGGCAGTGACTCGCTTCCAGTTCATGCTTTTTCATCGGGCCCACATCAATTTGGAACCAAGCCACGACAAACACCATCAACAGAGCGAATACCGCATAAAAGTTCATCGGTGCCAGCTGCATAAATGCGCCTAGCGGCGAGTATTCCGTCACCCCGTGCGACACCAAGATACCGCCGATCAAGGTAATGATATATGCACCCCAGCTAGAAGCCGGCATCAACACACACATTGGTGCGGCAGTTGAATCTAGAATATAAGCCAACTTGGCACGGGAGACATAGAAACGATCAGTCACCGGGCGAGAAATCGAGCCAACCGCCAAACTATTGAAATAGTCATCAACAAAGATAAATACGCCTAAGAAGGCAGCCAGCAGTTTAGCACCGCGCTTGCTCTTGATTTTCGTCTGGGCCCATTCAGCAAACGCACGAGTACCGCCAGAAAGTGTCAGCAAGGCCGTGGTCATACCCAGCAAAATAAGGAAAGCAACAATACTCATGTTCCAGCTGTTGATGGCACCGTCTTCAATAAACAGCCCTTCAACCGTGGTACCGATATAGCTGGCCGTACCACCGACAGAGAAATCTGTCAGCAGGAATGCGCCCAACAGGACACCGACACCCAAAGAAACTAAAACACGACGAGTTAGGATAGCCAAGCCCAGCGCAACCAAAGGAGGCAACAACGACATGGCAGAATGTGAAAAATCTACAATATTCATGATCTCGACTACAACCGATCCTGGTTGGAGATCTACTGCTTAACACGACATCTTGTCGTGTGTAGAAGAGCATTAGGAAGAGAAGTTACCCTTTTCCGACTCCACAGTAGCGCTCCATAGTTAATGTAATTATATACTATGGCAGTGTTGCCCCTGTTCGGTGACAACCCCAGCAAGCAGGCTTGATAGTCCATACTTACTTCGGCATCGGCTCCTTTCGCAAACCCTCATCGGAATCACCCTAAGATTTACTACTAATAGACGATGCGCCTCTACCCTTAGTCTAGGTATGGTCAATTCTACGGAATAGATATCCAAATGCAATAAGTTAGGATGAAAAAAATCACAAAAATAGTGAATAGTCTTGCCTGGAAGTACAAAAATCATCCACTTAATAGCAAATTATTATACCTTCCACATATGAAATTGATGGCAAATATTTAACAGCCCCCGTAGATTTTGGATAAGAATATTTACTTATCTTGACCATTACAATTTATTACAAATGAGAAATGAACCTGATAAATGACAAAAAATTAAATGAACCCTTCATTTTTTATTTGGCATCACTGTATTAAAAGTATTATTATTGCAATTATTGAATCGTCACTGCTATTATTAATTTATAGTTTTAGGCCTACAGGAAATAAAAAATGTCTGATGCAATGAAAGCGCTACTTAACCTTCGCAGCCTTCGCGCACTTTCTCGCGAATATTCTCTTGAACAACTACAGGAAGCGCTAGAAAAACTTCAAACTGTTGTTTCTGAGCGTGAGGAAGCAGAAGCTGAAGAGCTAGCTAAAGAAAAAGAACGTACAGAGAAACTAGCCCAATACCGTGAAATGCTTCTTGCTGATGGTATTGACCCTGAAGAACTTCTAGCCACGCTAAATAAAGCACCAAAAGCAAAGCGTGCACAGCGTCCAGCGAAATACCGTTTCATCGATGAAAATGGTGAAGAGAAAACTTGGACTGGCCAAGGCCGTACTCCAAGCGCACTAAAAAAAGCTCTGGACGAAGGCAAGTCTCTAGAAGATTTTGAAATTTAATATTTCGAATATTCTTTGCTAATTATCGAAAAAACCCGGCCTAGCCGGGTTTTTTTATATAAACAGCCAGCACAGCAATCAAGCGGACAAGTAGTTGATTTTAAACAACAAGTAACAATCAGCACCTCCGAGTGCCTTACTTACCCCCCATAGCTAACGGTTAATTTAATTTCACGCCAAACCAATAAGCCAGCACATGACTTTCTCCAGAGCACAAAAAACCAGACTTATTAGTCTGGTTTTTTTCATGTTTGGGGATCAGCGTATTTGATCAGCCAAATGGCTTACGGCCAAGGCGAAATAATGCGAACGGTTCCACTTGAGCAACGACTGATAATTACCGTAAATCAAATAGGCACGACCTTGTTTATCATCAGGTTGAATAAGCCAGGCATCTATTTCAACACTAGGAAGCGCCTTGCCGTTGAGACGCCGAACACCTAACTGCTGCCATTCTGCCAAACTACGGGCTTTGCTCATTTCTACACCAAGCAATGACGCATCAATTGAAGCGGGGGCTGAAACTTGCCGGCCCCAGGTATATTGATCATCCCAACCGGCTTTATTCAAATAATTCGCCGCAGAAGCAAAAACATCAGCCTCTGTCTGCCAAATATCAATCCTACCGTCATTGTTGCCATCGACAGCATACGACAGGAATGAGGTTGGCATAAACTGTGGCTGCCCCATAGCTCCCGCCCAAGATCCTTTCATATCTTCAGGGCTAATATGACCGGCATCCAATATTTCCAATGCAGCCATTACCTGCCCACGGAAAAACGCTTCACGCCGACCTTCATAGGCCAGTGTAGATAACGCTTCAACCACATTATAATTACCCATCAAGCGGCCAAAATTACTTTCAACCCCCCATAAAGCGACAATAAATCGTGGTTGCACGCCGTACTGCTTACCGATTTTATCTAACGTAGATTTATGCTGGCGATATAGCTCATTGGCCTGCTTGACTTTCCAAGCGGGCACCGCACGAGGAATATACTCATCCAGAGTTAATTTTCGCTCCGGTTGATTTTTGTCCGCTTTTACCGCACGCTCAACAAACGTTATACCATCAAAAGCAGAGTTGATAATCGACTCTGAAATTCCTTTTTCTCGGGCTTCTACTTTCAGTCCTTCGACGTATTTATCAAACCCCTCATCGGCACAGACAGCCGATGATAGTCCTAACCCTAAGGCCACTAAGGCCGATATCAATCGCTTATGCATAGTTTATCCTTGGCTGCTGGCGGCTTTATCCGCTTTGTATTGCTCTAGTAAGTTTGGCACGGGAGGCGGTACCTGCAGGTAATACCCGCTCGCCTTGAGGTCCGCTTTTACTTTTTCTATATCGGCCTGTGCCAGCTTATGTCGTTCTTCTAACTTAATTACCATGACAAATTGTGGCGTACCAAATGTTCTCAACAACGTTTCAGGCACGGCTGAAAAGTCGTCTTTGGTGTTGATATAAAGATAGGTGTTGTCTTTTTTGGGGCTTTTGTAAATTGCACACAACATATTGTCGGTAACCTGTTTGTTAATTCCGCTATTTTGTCAGACAACAATTCACCGGGATCATTCCCTATACCAAGGGGAGATCGCCTACTTGATGAGACGGTTGTCTGAATTTCCAACGCAAAAGCAAGGATAGCTTGCTGATATACGCTTTGGAATATAACATGCAAGTTACCCAAGAGATAACGTTCCCGAACGACTAATTTATCGACAGTCATCAGCGCACATGACAAAATCTGCAGAACTCAAAGGGGGCTCTTTCACCCTCTCAGCCCTCCACCTCGTGGACGGCGACATACAGCAAGCAATCAACTTTCTCAAAGATAAAGTTGAGCAGGCTCCTCATTTCTTTTCCGCCGCCCCGATCGTTATCGATGTCAGCCAAGCCGGAAATAAGCTGGATTTTGCATTGCTAAAAAGCCAAGTTCACGAAGCTGGCATGATTCCTGTTGGGATCAGTGGCTGCAAGCAACCGGAGTTGCAACAACAGGCTAAGCAGGCTGGTTTTGCCATTATGAATGCGGCCAAACAGGCAAAAGCCGCCGAGCCTGTGATGACACCGACAAAAATCATTAAAAATCCAGTTCGGTCAGGACAGCAAATTTATGCTAAAAATAGTGATCTGATAGTGCTTGGACATGTCAGTGCGGCAGCTGAAATCATTGCCGATGGCTGTATCCATGTCTACGGAACCCTACGAGGCCGTGCTATCGCTGGGGCCAGTGGTCAACAAGAGGCAAAAATTTTCTGCCATAACTTACAGCCTGAGCTCATTTCTATCGCAGGGAACTATTGGTTAAGCGACAAAATTCAACAAGAGTTCTGGGGCAAAAATGTCGTTATCTCGCTTGCTGAAAACAATTTGAACATAGAGCACATGGCTCTATAAGGTTTAATAAGGAATTTATGATGGCACGTATTATCGTTGTTACCTCAGGTAAAGGTGGCGTTGGTAAAACTACCTCGAGTGCAGCTATTGCATCGGGCCTTGCGCTAAGCGGCAAGAAAACAGCGGTGATCGATTTCGATATCGGCCTGCGAAACCTTGACCTCATCATGGGCTGCGAACGCCGAGTCGTGTATGACTTCGTCAACGTGATTAATGGTGAAGCCAACCTCAACCAGGCTCTCATCAAGGACAAGCGTGTCGACAACCTGTATGTCCTCCCTGCTTCACAGACCCGCGACAAAGATGCATTGAGCCGTGAAGGCGTCGAGCGTGTATTGAATGATCTGGCAGCGATGGACTTTGAGTTCATTATCTGTGACTCACCTGCGGGTATCGAAACCGGCGCGCTCATGGCGCTTTACTTTGCCGATGAAGCCATTGTCACCACCAATCCAGAAGTCTCTTCTGTGCGTGACTCAGACCGTATTCTAGGCATTCTCGACTCCAAGTCTCGCCGTGCCGAGCAAGCGGATGAGCCGGTGAAAACTCACCTGCTACTGACCCGCTACAATCCAGCCCGCGTCACTCTGGGCGAGATGCTAAGCGTGGGTGATGTCGAAGAAATCCTGCACATACCGTTACTCGGCGTGATCCCAGAGAGCCAGGCCGTACTGAATGCCTCGAACAAGGGTGAGCCGGTGATTTTCGATAAAGAGTCGGACGCAGGTATCGCCTATGGAGACACCGTTGCCCGACTTCTGGGTGAAGAGCGCCCGTACCGCTTCCTTGAAGAAGAGAAGAAAGGCTTCCTAAAACGTCTGTTCGGAGGATGATAATACGATGGCATTGTTAGAATTCTTCCGCCCCAAGAAACCAACGACTGCCAGTGTAGCCAAAGAGCGCCTGCAAATTATCGTTGCCGAACGCCGCTCTGCCGATCAGAGTGCACCTAGCTATTTACCGCAGTTGAAGCAGGATATTCTGGATGTGATCCGAAAATACGTCCAAATCAGTCCAGAACAGGTCACCGTTAACCTCGATCAGAAAGAAGAAGACCTTTCGGTTCTTGAGCTCAACGTTACCCTGCCAGACGAAGAGAAGTAATCCGGCAGGCTCCATATCCGAAAAAAAGCCCCGCTCGATAGTTGAGCGGGGCTTTTTATTTCCAGGCGCATAGCAAAAACAACTTAGCCTTATTTCGACTGCAGCAAAGGTAGCACTTTGCTTTCAAACAGCGGTTTACGCCAGGTCTTTAGCATGTCTGGCAGACTGTCGGACGGCGAGTCTTTTTTCCAGGCCCAAGAGATCAGCTGGTTAATCTGTTTCTTCGACGCCAAAAATTCGGACATCAAACCGGTTTCCTGCTCAACTGCCGATACCACATCCTTGATATGCTTCACTTTCTGCTTATATCCCGGCAAATCCACCAGTCTAGTGATTTTTTCCGGGTATCGGTCTTCAGGCATATCATCTACATCATGGACCATTTTCAGCAGCCGGTTGGCATGACGCTGAATTTCCATGTTATCGAAACCTTCTTTTGCCATCACCGCCTTCGACTTAATTCCGTAACGGGCCAACTTCCACAGGTGCAGCTCTTTGACGATAAAGTTCAGGGCCAAATCGCGCTTACGCGCTTCCAGTACCCGCCACTTGGCCGCCTTTTGCAAAATAGCCAGCTGCTTGGGATTAAGCTGCCACGCATTCTTGATGTCGAGGTAAGCTTTGTCCGGATCGATAGTCTTAACACGCTTGAGCATCAGACCCGCACACTCCTGCGCCAATGCTTCCTGCCAACCTTTAGCCTCGACTAGCGGCATCAGTTTCTGGTACAGCGGCAGCAGATAGTAAACATCGGCTGCGGCGTAATCGAGCTGACGCTCGGTCAATGGACGGGCTAACCAGTTGGTACGCGCCTCCCCCTTATCAAGCTCAATACCCAAGTAGTCTTTCACCAAGGTCCCGAAGCCTGCAGACACCCCATAGCCGAGGAACGAAGCCATGACCTGGGTATCAATCATCGGTACCGGCAAGCAGCCTGCGTAGTACTGGAATACTTCCAAGTCTTCACCACAGGCGTGCAGCACCTTGATCACCGACTGGTCACGCAGCAGCTCCCACAGCGGCTCCAAATCATCAATTGCCAATGGGTCAATCAACGCCAGGGACTCACCGTCAAACAGCTGGATCAAACCCAGTTTCGGGTAGAGGGTCCGGGTTCTGACAAACTCGGTATCCAACATGACGGCCGACTGACGGCGCGCCTGCAGGCATATTATTTCCAACCGCGTGCGGCTGGTGATCATTTCAAAATTCACAGTTATCTCACCAATGATACCAAGCGGAAAAATAGGCCTATGAAACAGGACATTATCTGGCTCGGTACAAAATGCCGGCTTGGCGCCGGCATTATGTGTCTTTAATTGAAAATACGATTAGGCATCCTGAGCTTGCTGGTTCGACTCTTCACGCAACGCGCGACGCAAGATCTTGCCGACATTGGTCTTTGGCAGTTCATCGCGGAATTCAACAATCTTAGGGATCTTGTAACCGGTCAAGTGCTCACGGCAGTGCTCAAGCAGCTCTTCACGGGTCAGGCTGGCATCGCGCTTGACCACGCAGACCTTCACAACCTCGCCGGACACTTCATGCGGTTCGCCAATCGCCGCCACTTCCAGCACTTTGCTGTTAAGGGCAACCACGTCCTCAATCTCGTTCGGGTATACATTGAAGCCCGACACCAGGATCATGTCCTTCTTGCGATCGACGATGTGCAGGAAGCCTTCGTCATCGAAACGGACAATATCACCCGTGGACAGCCAACCGTCGTCGGTCAGCACTTCTTTACTGGCCTCAGGGCGCTGCCAGTAACCTTGCATCACCTGAGGACCTCGAACCTGAAGCTCGCCGGTCTGATCATTCCCCAGCACCTGCCCCTCGTCATCAACAATACGGACATCGGTCGACGGTACCGGCAAACCGATAGAGCCATTGTAGTCGGTCAAATCATACGGGTAGGCGGCCACCAGCGGCGAGCACTCGGTCAGGCCGTAGCCTTCCAGCAGGTAATTGCCGGTGATTTGCTTCCACTTGTCTGCCACCGCGCGCTGGACGGCCATGCCTCCGCCAACGGATAGACGCAGCTCGCTGAAGTCAATCTCATGGAAATCTTCATTGTTAACCAGCGCATTGAACAGGGTATTGACCCCAGTGATCGCGGTAAACGGATAACGCTGCAGCTCTTTGACAAACGTCGGAATATCACGCGGGTTGGTGATCAGCAGGTTACGTCCCCCCATTTCAATGAACAGCAAGCAGTTCACTGTCAGGGCAAAAACATGATACAGCGGCAGTGCAGTCACAATCAGCTCGCGGCCTTCGGTCAGAACCGGGCCATAAGCCCCCTTGGCCTGCATCACATTAGCCAGCATGTTGCGGTGGCTAAGGATCGCCCCCTTGGCCACCCCAGTCGTCCCGCCGGTGTACTGCAAGAAGGCCGTATCGTCACCTGACATGAACGGCTTGACATACTGCATACGACGACCTTTGCGCAGGGCCATACGCATCGACGTAGCGTGCGGAAGGTGGTACTTCGGCACCATCTTCTTGATGTACTTGACGACAAAGTTAACCAGCGTCCCTTTGGGGCGTGACAGCTGATCACCGAGGCTGGTTAGCACCACATGCTGGACACTGGTATTTTTAACTATGCTTTCTAGGGTGTGGGCGAAGTTAGAAACAATGACGATCGCCTTGGCACCGGAGTCGTTCAACTGGTGCTCCAGCTCACGCGGGGTATAAAGTGGGTTAACATTAACCACCACACAACCGGCACGCAAAATACCAAACAGGGCAATGGGGTATTGAAGCAGGTTTGGCATCATCACCGCCACGCGATCGCCTTTTTTCAGCTTCAGTTCATTTTGCAAGTAGGCGGCGAAGGCCCGGCTACGCTCTTCCAGCTTGCGGAAGGTCATTACCTGCCCCATATTGATAAACGCTGTCTGATCAGCGTACTTCTGTACCGACTGCTCAAACATTTCAACCAACGACGGGTACTGATCCGGGTTGATTTCAGCCGGTACATCTTCCGGATAGCGGTTAAGCCAAACCTTATCCACTTTGCACTCTCCTTTTTGAAATTGGCATGGTGCCTATCTGTGCTGGCGGGTAGTTAAACATCTGTTTAGACCGCAATTACAGCACAATTAACATAGAAGTAACACTAGCCTATCTGGCTAATGCATTAAATTTTGAGCTGAACAACACTATATGTTCAGCTACCTGTTCGGGACTTTGAAGATGGCAATGATGGCCACCGGCAACCTTGATTTGCTCAAGCTGTTGCCACCCCTGATCGTCCGGCTGCTGCAGTTTCAGCTGGCGATAACCCGATTCCCCGATAATCGAGAGTATGGGACACTGCACCGACGACACCAAGGCCGAAACCTGTGAGTGGGCCATGCGGTAAAGCGAATCGCAGCGCAGACGATTGTCATGGCGCCAATACCACCGCCCGTCGCGCAGGCAGACTGCCCGCTCGACCAACGGCCTGATTTGCTCTGGCGTAACATCATTGACCGCACAGCGCAGATCAAGCGCCTGCTGGAACGCCCCCATCGAACGGCTCTGGCGCTGTTGTGCACGGTCTCGGTAACGTTGGCGACTTTCGATCCCCTGGCGCAGCCTCTGCGGGGCATCATGCTCTGCCTCAGATAATGGCGCCAAGCCCTCAATCAAAACCATCCCATTCACTTTGTCGACAAACGCGGCGGCATAGCAAACCGCGACCAGCGCCCCCATCGAATGGCCAACCACTGTGACCTGGGGCTGATCCAACAAAGCGACCAACTGGGCCAAGTCATCAACATAATCGATAAAATGATAAAAATTATCGGCCGCTCTCGGTGCCGATAACCCATGGCCGGGCCAATCTATCGCCACGACATGAAACTGCTCGGCCAGTTTACCCAATAACGGCGCAAAGCTGGCGGCGTTATCCTGCCAACCATGCAGCATCACCATCACCGGTTTATCCCGTAGTGCGACCCTTAACTGGGCCTTGGTCGTGACAGGACGTTCGGTTGCAAACGAGGCTAACCCCGACAGCCTCTGCTCGGCCAGCTGAAACTCAATCTGAAACATGGCTATCTACTTGGTCACCCGCTCCCTGACTTCTGCCCGGGAAAAACCGCTATTAATGAGGCTTGGAGAACAATACAGGCCAACGCAGCTTCTAAAACGATCAAAATCATCGATCCAGACTTCCTGCTTTACTTGCCAGAGCTGGGTACCCGATGCCGCAACAACCGGGAAGCGGTATTGATACTCGCCAACCCGGCCTTCTTCTTCACCGTCAACCTGCCCAGCGACAGAAATCAACCGCCCCGGGTGGTATTCCATCGGTTCGAGAAAGCCATCGACATACGCGACAAAACGCCGCTGGGTCTTGCTGCCAAGCTTGGGTTTGGCATCACGGCCAATGGGCATGGCCACGATTTCCAGCCGGGTTTGGTGCTCACCATTATCAACCGCTGCTATCACCCCCCCGAGCCGAACAGCCAGCCCGAGCTCCTGACCCGCAGGATCACTCAGTGCCGTGACATCAGTGATCGGATTTTCGCTGTCGGTCCTGAGGCTCTCAGGCACCGCGGCGCAGCCTATCATAGTCGCAGCAAGCAACCCAACGATTAGCTTCCTAAACATAGGTAACTCCATGGTAAATGATGAATATCCGCGCAATTTATCGACTGTCAGGCAACTAATCACGCTTAAACATATACATCGACCCCAACCAACATCGAGAGTTCATCCCGCTTTTGCTGGTGCATTACCCCTAAATAACTCTCCAGCGCCTGGCGGTTCTTACCCTCGGGTTGATCGTAGTGAATATGAGAGTGAGCGGCGCTCAGCACTTCAGGATCACGAACAAATTGGGCGACGGCTTTGGCTACGGGGGTGGGTTCACTGGCATCCAGTACGGAATTGCGGGCGAGTTTCGTCTTCGACGGGGCTTGGGGAATAGTGACGGGGAGGCGCTGAATAGAAACCATAGGAAACGTCCAGTATCCAAATAATTGCCGAGCATGCTAATACAATAGTATGCATACACGGCAATGAGGCAAGTGTATTATTCGCGACCTGGCAATTTTTTCCAGGTTACAGTATCGCGCAGGTACACCGGGCTTGCTTCTTCGGCAGCAACAGCCTCACCACGTGCAAATGCATATTTGGCTAAATGCACCATATCGGCCGCATCCGGGTACAGAACCGAGCCAGACACCGCTTCGACAGGCAGTTGTGCCAATACCTCAGCATAACTTTCCCAACCTGTACCCGCTGTTAACCACTGGCCTTCGCTCACCGGCAGTTGCGTGATCAGGCTCTCAGGCTTGATAACCAGCTCGCTACCCTGCAGCACCCAGTCACCGTCAGCTTGGCGGCGATACTGACCCCAATAGATTTCGTTCATGCGGGCATCAATGGCCGCCATGACTTGCTCAGCCTGATGCTGGCGGTAAGTTCCTTGAGCCATTGCCGCCAAGGTCGAAATGCCCACCATTGGCAAGTCCGCACCGAAAGCCAAGCCCTGCGCGATACCAATACCGATTCGCACCCCGGTAAAGCTACCCGGGCCACGGCCAAATGCCAATGCATCAAGCTGATTGAGCTTAAGTCCGGCCTGAGCCAACACGCTATCGACCATTGGCAATACTTTAGTGGTGTGCTCACGCGGAGCGTATTCACAGTGAGAAATCACTTCATCGCCCACCAACAGGGCAACGGAACAGTTTTCGGTGGCAGTATCTACTGCAAGGATTTTGTTGCTCATTCAAGCCTCTGAATGCTGTTCCTCGGTGGCGGCAGGCGTTTGCTGGCCATTCACCGAAGATAAAAATTGCCCGACACCAATCACATCCCGGGTACGTGGGATAGGCGGCAGGCTGTTAAGGAATACCGCGCCGTAAGGGCGCGTCACTAACCGGTTGTCACAGATCACCAGGACACCTTTGTCCTGCTTGTCGCGGATCAGTCGGCCGACCCCCTGCTTGAGGGTGATCACCGCATCCGGGATCTGTACTTGCGCAAAAGGATCGCCACCGCGTAAGCGGCAATCCTCAATACGCGCTTTCAGCAGCGGGTCATCCGGCGCTGTAAAGGGTAATTTATCAATGATAACACAGCTTAGGGCCTGTCCTCTAACATCCACCCCTTCCCAGAAAGCGCCGGTAGCTATCAATAAGGCATTGCCCCGCTCGAGATATTCTGCCAACAGCTTTTGCTTGGTGGTTTCCCCCTGGACCAGTACGGGCAAATCGAGTTTGGCGCGGAATCCTTCGGCTAAATCCCGGACCATCTGGTGTGAGGTACACAGGAAGAAGCAGCGCCCTTTATTGTCCTCAATTACCGGAGCCAACATCTCCACCAACCTCTCGGCAATGCCGAAGCTATTAGGTTCAGGTAAAAAGCGAGGTACACAAAGCAATGCCTGCTGCTGGTAATCAAACGGGCTTTCCAGCGAAAACTGCTGTTTGGGTTTAAGCCCAAGTCGCTCGCTGAAATGACTGAAATCATCATTCACCGCTAAGGTGGCCGAGGTGAAAATCCAGGCGCCCCCCTGCTGCTCAATCTGCTCACTAAACTTATCGGCAACCGACAACGGGGTAATGTGCAAACTGAAATGGCGCGGGGTACACTCATACCAATATGAATACCCGGTAATGCTGGTATCGCAGACTCGCTCTAATCTTGCCTTGATAAGGGTCGCCCGCTCAAACGCCGAGTCCAACAACTGACTCCGCCCCAGCGCCAACTTCAGGACTTCATGGGTCAAGTCCAAGGCATCGCTCAAACGGGTAATTTCACGCTGAATTGTCGGGCTGGCAATCGCTTCTCGCCAGTTGCCACGAAAGCCTGGCTCCCCCAGCACAATTCGCATATCGGCAGCAGCCTGGTGTAACCTGTCGGCGGTTTTTTGCAGCTGGCGCATGTCCTTGGCTTCAGTGCGATAGCCTATCTCAACATCTTTGGCCAACTCTTGGAGCTGGCGGCTGGACAGACTTTGGCCAAAGTACTGGCTGGCGATATCTGGCATCTGGTGGGCTTCATCGAAAATAAACACCTCGGCCTCGGGGATCAACTCGCCAAAGCCGGTTTCCTTAATCGCCTGATCAGCCAAAAATAAATGGTGATTGACCACCACCACATCGGCCTCCATCGCCCGGCGGCGCGCTTTGACCACGAAGCACTCTTCGTAGGACGGGCATTCTCGGCCCAGGCAATTATCGTTGGTGGAAGTGATCATCGGGATCACCGGGCTATCTTCGGCAATGTCATCGCACTCTCCCAAATCCCCACTCTTGGTCGATGACGACCAACTCCGCACCTGGACCAGCTGGCTCAGCAATTTCGGATCGGTGTGGACACCATGGCTTTCCGTGATCTGACGGCTGAGACGGTCAAGGCAGAGATAGTTCGACCGCCCCTTGAGCAAAGACACCCGGCCGGTAAAACCGAGGGCATCGGCCATCAACGGCAGATCCCGGTGGAACAATTGTTCCTGCAGGTTCTTTGAGCCCGTGGAGATAATGGTTTTCTTACCACTGACAAGGGCCGGCACCAAATACGCGAATGTTTTGCCAGTACCCGTTCCCGCTTCGACGACTAGCTGGCTCTCGGTCTTGATGGCATCGGCCACGGCTTGCGCCATATCGATTTGCGGCTGGCGAGCCTGAAACCCTGGGATGGCTTTATCTAGCGCACCTCCGGAGGCAAAAAACTTGGCTATCATTGGCTATTGACTATCTGGCTAAAGAAAAACGGGCTATGAGCTGCGCCGTCGATTGACCGATCATTATGCCAATATTCCCCCCTAGCAGCCATGATTTATTGGCAGCGAAAATTTAGCCTTTGACCCCGAAAGCGATCCAAGGTAAATACTATGAAACTGAATTTGATAAATTAGTAGTTCAAGGAAGAGCACCATGGAAAAGAAAACCCTGCTGACCGACTGCCCGGATGCAATGGGTCTGATCAGTAAAATCACCAACATCTGCTATAAGCACCAACTCAATATTGTCCACAACAATGAGTTTGTCGATCACTCGCACAACCAGTTCTTCATGCGCACCGAGTTAGAGGGTTATTTCAATGACGAAACCTTCCTGTACGACTTGGATCGGGCGCTCCCCGAAGGGAGTCATCGCCGCCTCATTGGCTCGGACCGCAAGCGTATTGTGATCATGGTGACCAAAGAGGCCCATTGCTTGGGGGATATCCTTGTCAAGACCTTTGACGGTACCCTGGATATCGAGATTGCCGCCATTGTTGGCAACTATGATCATCTGGCCGATCTCGCCAGCAAGTTTGACATCCCTTTCCACCATGTCAGCCATGAGGGACTGAGCCGCGACGAGCATGAGGCGCTGCTGCTCGACGCTGTACAGCAATACGCGCCGGATTACGTGGTGCTGGCTAAGTATATGCGGATCCTCACCCCCAATTTCGTTGCTCAGTTCCCCCATAAAATCATCAATATCCACCATAGCTTCCTGCCTGCGTTTATTGGTGCCAAGCCTTACCTGCAAGCATTCGAGCGCGGAGTGAAAATCATCGGTGCCACCGCCCACTTTGTTACCAACGATCTTGATGAGGGCCCGATCATTACCCAGAACGTGATTCCTGTTGACCATAATTTCAGCGCCGAGGACATGGCGCGAGCGGGGAAAGATGTTGAAAAGTCGGTGCTGAGCAAAGCGCTGGGCTTGGTCATCGATGACCGGGTATTTGTCTATGGGAACCGGACGGTAATTTTGTAATCACCACGCCACATACCTTACCTACCAACAGTATTTAGCAAGGTTGAGATTTCAAAACCTACCCGCCAAGGATGGCGGGTCGGAGCGACAGGGATGTCTTCATGCGTTTTTGAAATTTTACCCTGCTAAATGCAGGAATCTAGGAGTACGCTTACTCCCCTTCACTTTCAATTACCGCCTTCAACGAATGCGGGTGCAGCTTGATACATACCCCATCATGCTTGAAGGCATAAGTCGGGTTCGACAGACGCTCTTTTTCGCCCGATGGGCTGCTGGCTTTGACCTTGATGCCCTTGCCTGCCAATTCATCCCACTGCCCTGCCAGCTGCGGGAATGCCTCATCAAGGGTTATTTTTAGTGCCTCGGTATCGGCTGCTGGTGACGGGATCACAAACTCGACATGCTCCCACCCTTCTTGCGGGTAGGCTTTGTCGCCCGGGTAAGGTAATTCCAACGCTTCAATCTGCCATGGGCCACAGCTTAGCGGCTGGTCAAAACCTATCACCACAATCGGGCGGCCATTGATTTCGTTGGTCGACCATTCTGTGCCATAAGCCAGCCAGGCCTGGTGCAATTGTTCAGCCGTTTCCCAATCATTGACCCGCAAGGCAATGTGATCAGCCTGGTAATCGGCAAGTGCCAAGCCCAACAGGTCGGCAAGGCGCTCAATTTTCGCCATGAACACGGGTAAAACGGCCAACATTTGCTCGGGTAACAGGCCCTTTTGTTCTAGCTTGTACATCTCTTTTCTCCGATTATTTACGCTGAGCGTTTGAACGCATAATTATCCATAGTTTTCGACTTGACAACAGCCCTATTCGCATCGGCAAAGCCCTTGTGCTTGCTAGACTCCTGCATAATTTTCACCCTGTTATGGTTATTTAAAAAAAATCGCAATCTATTGCCTTTACGGCTTGCCAAAGCACCTAAATTTGTGGGTATTATTAGGGCAATGCAACCAGCGTATTCAAGATGTTTCCCCTCTACCCACTTCTGAGGCGGCCCCGTCAAAAATACTCACGTTATAAAATTATCACTTGGTGCTATCTTTATAGGCCAATGATCGTGATTATTTTTGACGGTCATATCCCTTGAATACGGTGCCGTTTTTGCCTCGCCAATATGCATTTCATTTGGCGTTACAAACGATTTAAAGGATAAGCGTGTGAACATTCAAGCACTCATTAATGACAAAGTCTCTCAGGCGCTAGAAGCCGCAGGCGCACCTGCCGGCAGCCCTGCCGCAGTTCGCCAGTCTGCCAAAGTACAATTTGGTGACTACCAAGCCAACGGTGTTATGGGCGTAGCCAAAAAACTGGGTACTAACCCTCGCGAGTTCGCACAAAAAGTTATCGAGCAGCTAGACCTTGACGGTATCGCTGAAAAAGTGGAAATCGCCGGTCCAGGCTTTATCAACATCTTCCTAAGCAAAACTTGGCTTGCCGAGCAAGCGGAAAATGCACTGAAAGATGCGCGTCTGGGTGTTGCGAAAGAAGAGCAAAAAACCATCGTGGTTGATTACTCTGCCCCGAACGTAGCCAAAGAAATGCACGTCGGCCACCTGCGCTCAACCATCATCGGTGATGCCGTAGTGCGTACCCTTGAACACCTGGGCCATAAAGTGATCCGTGCCAACCACCTTGGTGACTGGGGTACCCAGTTCGGTATGCTAATCGCCAACCTTGAGCGCCATGAAGCACAGGGTGGTGATATTTCAATGGATCTGAGTGACATTGAAGGCTTCTACCGCGAGTCCAAAAAGCTGTACGACGAAGATGAAGAGTTTGCAAAGACTGCGCGTAACTATGTTGTACGTCTTCAAAGTGGTGACGAGTACTGCAAGTCAAAATGGCAGACACTTGTCAAAATTACCCTGGAGCAGAACCAACATAACTACGACCGTCTGAACGTCTCTTTGACAGACAAAGATGTGATGGGTGAAAGCATGTATAACGACATGCTACCAGGCATCGTTGCTGACCTGAAAGAAAAAGGTCTGGCGGTGGAAGATGACGGCGCGCAGGTTGTGTTCCTAGACGAATACAAGAACAAAGACGGCGAGCCTATGGGTGTTATCATCCAGAAGCGCGACGGCGGTTTCCTATACACCACCACTGATATCGCTTGTGCAAAATACCGTTACGAGCAACTTGGTGCCGACCGCGTACTTTACTTCATCGACTCTCGCCAGCACCAGCATCTGATGCAAGCTTGGACTATCGTTCGCAAAGCAGGCTACGTGCCAGAGGAAGTGAGCCTAGAGCACCACGCCTTCGGTATGATGCTGGGCAAAGATGGGCGTCCGTTCAAAACCCGTGCCGGTGGTACTGTTCGCCTGGCCGATCTTCTTGATGAAGCTGAAGAGCGTGCATCGAAACTGATCGAAGAGAAGAACCCAGAGCTAGATGCAGCTGAGAAAGCGAATATCGCTAACACAGTGGCAATGGCAGCCGTTAAGTATGCGGATCTTTCTAAGCACCGTACTACTGACTACATCTTCGACTGGGACAACATGCTGGCCTTTGAAGGCAACACGGCACCATACATGCAGTACGCCTACACCCGTGTTGCTTCAATCTTCAAGCGTGCCGGTGTTGAGCTTACCGATCTGACTCACCCAGTGGTGATCAACGAAGAGAAAGAGCAGGTACTTCTTTCTAAGCTGCTGCAGTTCGAAGAAGCGGTACAAACCGTTGCCCGTGAAGGCCATCCTCACGTGATGTGTTCATACCTGTTCGAGCTGGCTGGTAACTTCTCAAGCTTCTACGAAGCCTGCCCAATCCTAAATGCTGAAGAAGACGTTAAGCAGAGCCGCCTGAAACTGGCACTACTGACAGCGAAGACCATCAAACAAGGTTTGGATCTTCTGGGTATCGAAACCCTTGAGCGTATGTAAAAAAACGCCGGCATAAAGCAATAAATTCCTAATAATTCATAGCCTTCTAGGGTATCCTTAGAAGGCTATTTTATTATCTATGGCAATAAAAACCACCCGAACCATCACGACCATAAATAAGCATTCATAGCAATTGACTGAAGATGACCCGTAAGAATGGATATTAGGTATGAACAACGATAGCTTTGCGAAATCAACGGAGATTTTGAAGCAAGCCGTTCCCCTGATGATTAAGCATAAGGTACCCACCACCCCAACCAACTATGCCCTGTGGTATACCTATAGCTCTCAGCAGAATCCTCAGCTTAATATGGCGCTGGACAGCGGTATTGAGTCCATTGGACATTGCACCCCGACGCTGTGTGAAAGCCTATACCAAGACCACCTCGCCAAGCAGACGGACAACGACGTCAAACAACTCAAGCTAAGCCTTACCGCTATGATGCAGGAGTTGTCCCATAGCATGGCCGACACCCTATCAGATACCAATAATTTTCACGATGCGCTGGAGAGCACGTTCGGGCGGCTTGAGCAAGTAGGCAAAGAAGGGATCTCACTGGAAGAGACCGTCGCCCTGGTGCGCGAACTGCTCCGCGAATCACAGCAGATGCGCCAGTCAACCGGGCTGTTCAAAGGCCAGCTTGATTCAGCGCAACAGGAGATCCAAGCATTGCGGGCTGCACTGAACAAGAGCCAGCAACAAGCCAACGAAGACGCCCTGACCGGACTCTACAACCGCCGGGCCTTTGATCAGGATATTCAAAGCTATCTCGAGAACCAGATCCCTATCAGCCTAGTACTGCTGGATATTGACCACTTCAAATACTTCAACGATGAATTCGGCCACCTCATGGGGGATCAGGTCCTGAAGATGGTGGCCAAAAGACTCAACGAATGCTGCCGCGATTATGCCAAAGCCTACCGCTTCGGCGGAGAGGAGTTTGCCATTTTACTTCCGCATAAGTCACTGCCCTCTGCTCGCCAGCAAGCCGAAACCATGCGAAAAGCTATTGAAAAGATTTCCGTACTCGATAAGAAGTCCGGGCAGCGAATCAACTCGGTCACCGCCTCGTTTGGAATTAGCAGCTCAGAGGAAAGAGAACACTGTATGGCACTCATCGAACGGGCCGATCATTTCCTCAAGCAAGCTAAGCAACTCGGTCGAAACCGTGTCCTGCCAATTTCCTGATCTCACAAGGGCCGGCACCTCCGGTCAGTCCTCCGACTGACCGCCCTGCCCGCACCTAGCTACTGACCAAATCGTTGTCCACCTTTGTTTAGCCATTCCAGCTCTTCCTGGGTCGACAGGCGACCAAAGGCAGCATTGCGATGAGGGAAGCGACCAAAACGCTTAATCACCTCATGGTGGCTGACCGCATACTGGTAGAACCCCTCAAATATACTGGTATGAGCCGGTGTCACCGCCTGCAGCAACCGATCAAAGCGAAAAACCGATTCTTCCTGATCCTCGAAAGCTTCTGAGTGCTCAAGGGGAAGATAGAAAAAGACACGTTCGATTGGAGTTAACTCCAAATCTTGATTATTCGCCAAGCCACGCTTGCACAAGGCTAAGGCCAGCGAATCATAACGAAACGCCGCGCTTAATCCACGATAAATATTGCGGGTAAACTGATCGAGCAATATGATCAGCGCAAGCGTTCCCCTTGGCTCCTCTGTCCATCGGCTGAGCTCACCCCGCCCAGCCTGGCTCACGAGGTGACGAAAGCGCTCTGCGATAAGTTGATCTGTTTCTTCCCCGCCACGAAACCACAGCTGATTGCGATCGGTGGCCGTCACCTCTTCACCGATCTCGCCAAACCAAAAGTCCAGCACCTCTTGATATTGAGCCACCATGTATCATTCCCTCCAAGCACTTCGTCACGATACCGCTACACAGCGGCCAAACCCAATCCAACTTCCCGAGAACCTGCTCGCCTACGCATAAAAAAACTGCCTGCCTTAGCAGAAAGCATTGCGGCTGCTTTATATTCACACTATCTTACAGTCATCAGTGCCGCTCCTGATACCTATACGCCCAAGCTACCTCAAGGTTACTTGGGTATATCCTACCCCAAAGCAAATTTTTGGCTGTTGGCAAATATCCCAGCATGTGAGCTGCACAATACAAATAAGGAATAATCCCATGCATTTTTCACTTCATCCGAGACTGGCAGCAGATACCACGGTGATCGGCAACCTTCCCCTGTGTCAGGTATTGTTATCCAAAGAAGCCCTGGGTCCTTGGCTTATTTTAGTTCCCCGTAAGGCCGAACTCCGTGAAATCCATCACTTGCCTGAACCTGATCAGATGCAGCTGATGAAAGAGTCCAGTGCTGTCGCGGCCTTACTAGAAAACGACTACCAGGCCGACAAAATCAATGTGGGAGCCTTGGGCAACCTTGTCCCGCAGTTGCATGTCCACCACATTGCCCGCTTCAAGGATGATGTCGCATGGCCGGGACCGGTATGGGGCAACACCGACGGAACGCAGCGTAGCGAATCGGTGCAGCAAGCCCTCGCAGAAGAGCTCAGGGCCGAGCTAAGCCATATCGATGGCTTTAGTGCAGCAGAGTAACAACGCATTAAAAAAGGCAACCCGGAGGTTGCCTTTTTATTTCATGCCGCTGCCTAGCCACGCATGACGGTGACAGCTAGCTCATCAGATTTGAGGGGACGATACCAGATCTCTTTGGCACTCTGACAACATCCATCACTGTCGCAGCCGACCAGCTCCTTGCCCAACTTGCCTTTGCGGATCCACACATCCAGCATAGCCTCGACCCCGTCTTCCGACAGACCGAACCGCATTGCCAATGCCTTGCGGCTGGCGCGCCCGTGTTGCTCAATATACTGTTTCAGCTGCTGCAGGATCATAGTGTGACGAGCTCCTCTGCTTGCATCTGCTGCCCTTTACGCTTGAAAGTAATGAACAGGCCGGCATTGATTGCGGTGAACACCCCAATCCAAAGCATACTCGTCGCCGGGTGATCCGCGAAGTGAACGATCTGGTAATAATACGTCGCGAAAGTGTATGCCAGCAGCATGGTATAACCTGCAATAAACAACGAGTACTTCTGGCCGAACTCACGCACATAAGCCCCCATTGCTGCCGCACATGGCGTATAGAGCAGGATAAAGATCAAATATGCCATAGCCGCCGCAGAGCTCACAAAATGAGCCTGGATATTACCAAAGATAGATGCATCCACGTCCTGCTCCTCGGCAGCCGCAGCCTTATCTTCAAGCTCACCAACAGTGATACCCAGCGGATCGGAATAGCTCAAATCAGCCAGGTTAGCGCCAATACTGGATACCGCTTCCCCAAGGCTCCCCATCAGGTCGTACTCGGCTTCTTCTTCACCCGCAGCGGGTGCATACAGGTTATTCAAGGTACCCACTACCGCTTCTTTAGCAAAAATCCCCGTTAGGATCCCCACGGTCGCCGGCCAATTGTCTTCTTTGATACCAATTGGAGCAAGTACCGGTGTCACCACCTGGGCCGTCTTAGCCAATACCGAGTTCGGCGTATCTTCGTTACCAAATGAGCCATCGGTACCCAGCGAGTTGAAAAAGCTCAGAATAGCCACTACCACAACGATAGTCTTACCGGCACCCAGTACGAATTTTTTCAGTTTCTGCCAAGTTTTGATCCCGACGTTACGCATCGTTGGCATTTCATAATCAGGCATCTCCATGATGAAGCTATCGCTGCTGCCCGGATAGATGGTATGACGCAATACCAGACCAGTCAGTACCGCAGCGGCAATGCCCAAGAGGTAAAGTGCAAATACCACGTTCTGGCCATTCTCAGGGAAAAAAGCGGCGGCAAACAGGGCGTAGACCGGAAGGCGCGCCCCGCAAGACATGAACGGAGCCATCGCAGCAGCCAGCTTGCGCTCACGCTCCTGCTCCAGCGTACGGGTTGCCATGATGGCCGGCACGTTACAGCCAAAGCCCAACACCAGTGGGACGAACGCTTTGCCCGGCAAGCCGACTTTCTGCATCACTTTATCAAGCACAAAAGCCGCACGCGCCATGTAACCGGAACTTTCCAACATCGCCAGGAATAGGTACAAGCAAGCAATCACCGGAACGAAGGTTGCCACCGTCTGGATACCTCCGCCGATACCGTCAGCAATAACGGTTACCAGCCATACCGGTAGGTGATCATCGAGCAAGTAATGTCCGCCGTCTACCAGGATCGCACCGACACTGATATCGAAGAAGTCGATAAAGGCACTACCGATGTTGATAGAGAACATGAACATCAGGTACATCACAACAAAGAAAAATGGAATACCGACCGCACGATTGAGCAATACGCTGTCAATTTTGTCGCTCAAGCTACGGCTCAGTTTGCCTTCCTGTCGGCGTACCTTGCTGCATAGTTGATGCAAGAAGCTATAGCGAACATCGGCAACCTGAATATCGGGATCCACCTGAACAATCAGGGTATTACGGATATTGCATACCTGATTTTTTTGCTCTTCCGATAACAGGTTAATCACCAAAGTATCGTTTTCAAGCGCCCTGATAGCTTGGGCGCGGCTGTTTAGCTGACCTTCGCTAAAGTGGGCTTCTGTCTCAGCAATAGCCTGCTCAAACAGAGGACCGTAATCCAGGGCCAGTTCATTGGCAGCAATACCCTGAGCCAGCATCTTATGTAGCTGGGTTTTAAATTCTGCGACTTGCTTAAGGTTGTTTGCCGACAGGCTCATCACCGGACACCCCAGGGCTTTTTCCAGCCCTTTGATATCTAGCTTTTGGCGCTGGCGCTCAAGCACATCCATCTTGTTCAGTACAACAACCATTGGGCGACCCAATTCGCGAAGCTGTAGTGTCATATACAGGCTGCGCTCAAGGCATGATGCATCCACCACATTGATGATCACATCAGCCGGCATGGTCAAGATCGCACGTGAGGCAATGGCTTCATCCAAGCTGTTGACATCATTGGCACTATCAAGATTATAGATCCCAGGAAGATCGGTCAGCGCAAAGCTGTCTCCCGCGCACTCGTAGCGGCCAGTCTTCTTCTCGACCGTGACACCGGCCCAGTTACCCACCTGCTGCTTGGCCCCGGTCAGGCCATTGAACAAGGTCGTCTTACCGCTGTTCGGGTTACCTACTGTCAGAATGTTATACTGCATCAGTTCACCTCTACATCAATACTTGCGGCTAGCTGCTTACGCAATGCGATGTCCACACCTCGCACCCGCACCTGCAAAGGATCACCGAGAGGTGCCACGCGAATAACACTCACAGGTGTATTCGGCAGCATTCCCATCACCATAAGCTTTTTGCGGGTAGCTGCTGGCAAGCCAGCTAAACTGGCAACCCTTCCCTCAGCCCCGCATGACATTTCTGACAGTTTCATTCTAAATCGCTACCCTAAATAAGAATAATTAGCATTAATGCTTACAATGTTACAGATTGAAACACATTCAATGTTGTTTTAAATCAATAAATCACCCTCATTTTTGCATTCATTGTTTGCAATATTGACACGCGGCACAATTTTCAATCCCTCCGACTAAAAAACAGCATATACAGTTAATTCAGCAACATGAAAATATTTACTAAACATGAGTTTACAGACTTGATTCAGCACATCCGGCTGTTATACCTACACTAACAGCAATAGAGGAAGGATTGACCGCCAGAGGGGTGGCGCCACCGGAATGGTCGCAGGCCTAGCTAAACGTACACAGGCAGCCGCAACGAGCGGCGGCTGGCGAGGGAGTCACTTTGGTGAGCATTCTATGGCCGTGGGCTCAATCATGTCACGGCCATTTAATCTTGCTTTACTCGGCCGCAGGCAAATTCTGCTGGGGTCTGCCCGCTATAGGCTTTAAACCTGACACTAAAATAGGCGGGATCCTTGAATCCGCAGGCGAGCGCAACATCTGACACCTTATCCCCCTGCTTAAGCATCACTGCCGCCTGCTCAAAACGAAACTGAGTGACATAGTCTTTAAACGACAGGCCGAACGCTTGTTTGAAATGCCGCTGGAATGTACGTTCCGACATATAAAGGGCCTTGGCAGCCGCTGAAGTACCAAAGTCAGAGGAATGGAAGTGCTCGGAAACCAGCGAATGGACACTTTCCTGCCACACCTTTCCACGATGCTCAGCAGCCTCCGTACTTTTCACGGCTTCGGCACGCCGAGCATCCAGCAACTTTTCGATCTCCACTTGCATTGGCTGTCCCTGCAATGGCTCGTTCAACACCAAATCAGCCCAACTGACGTTTCTCAGGTACTGGACGTCAAGCCGTGCAGAGTTACTGAGTAAAACAAACACCGGGCCATTGCCGCAAAAAAAATGCTCACTCAAAGCCTTGAGCAACTGCTCATCACTTGGTAACAGCACCTGATGGTCAATAACCACCACGTCAGGCAGCGGGTCATCGAGCAAAATCAAATCTTCGTAATCGCCCCGGGTATAGGTGACATGGTAGTGCTCGGAGAGCAGCTTAGCCCACTCCGTTTCGGCAAGGGTGTGCTCGCCAATCACCATTAGCCACGGATATTGCTCCATTGTATCCTGGGGCACAGGGCTAACGTGATCATCTCCAGACCTGGAAACGGACAACGGTAACCGAATGATAAATTCACTCCCCACCCCCTGGTAGCTGATCACAGAAATCATACCGTGGTAACGCTCGACCAGTTGCTTGACGGTGCTTAACCCCAAGCCAAATCCGGCTTCAGGGGAAAACTGAGGCTCTTCTTGGTAGTAACTATCGAACAAGTGTGCTTTGGTCTGATCCGTCATTCCCTGGCCTGTATCACTGACCGAAATGATCAGCTGCTGCTCCCGCTCTTTGACACTAACCGTGATCCCCCCCTTGTTGTCTGTATACTTCAGCGCATTGGACAACAAGTTGCCGAGCATGATCTCAAGATGATAAGGCGCCAGGCAAATTGATGTATCGGCACCCGTCTGATCCTCGAGGCAGAGCGCAATCTGCTTCCTCTCGGCTTCAACTTGCCAGCTCATACAGCACGCTTGGATGATAGGACTTACCAGCTGCTCACAAGCTTTTTCTGGCTCCATCAAGGCAAAAACGTCACGAGATAATATCTGCTCCGCAACATGCAGAGCATGAGCGACATTCCTTTCGGCAATATCAACCTTAGCCGGAGCCTGACTAAGTGGACGAAGATCAGACAGCAGCCCCATTGTTAGCTGCAAAGGGGTTCTTAGCTCGTGGGATAGCTGCGCCATAACATGCTGCCTTACATCCAAAATACGTTGCAAATGCACGTTGCTGGCATTGAGCTGTTTCTTCTGGAGTTCAATTTTTGCTGTTTTTTGATACACCGATTGCTTGAGTTGCTGTGCCTGCACCTTGAAAAGTTTGCTCCGCCAGTAGAAGAACAGCAAGATCAAGACCAGCACGGTTACGGCCAATATGCCAAATAGAGCCTGGTAAACTTGCCATGAAGATTGCACCCTGAAGTCATAACTCAAGGCCAGTGGATGGTTGCCCGAAGGGCTAACCCGGCGCACTTCCAGCGTATATCGGCCCGCCGATAAGACACCGACAGGCAATAGTGGCTGGGAAACAATGTTCCACTCACCGATCTGATTGTTTTCACCCACCAGCCGGTATTGGTACAGCGCTGATCGTGAAGGCAATACCTTCAATTTGAAGGCTATCGATGCCCCATACGGCAGTCTTCGTAGCTGGCTCCAGCTATCCCCCAGCGGCCAAATATCATTGTCAATCCACACCGCGCTCAGAACCAACTCCGGTTCATCCGAAAACTCATCAAACAAGGCTCGCTCTGAAATCCGCAGCAATCCTTGCCGGAAACCCAACACCAATGCCTGCCCATTGTCTTGCAGGCAAGCCCGAGAGCCAAGATCCTCTGAAAGCAGGCCGGAATTAAACCCAAGGTGCCTCTTTAAGTCGGCATAGTAACTGATATACGAGAGCCCATTACTGGAGGAAAGCCATATCCCAGTACTTCCCCTGGCAATACAATAAGGCTGTGCAAACTCAGGGGTGAGTTTCACCTCTTGCAATTTGAGTGGCTTAAGTGTCTGAGAGACCTGTAGCGTATAATTCGTTGCGATCCATAACTGCCCCATGCGATCTTCGAGAATATCAACAATCCCCCCTTGCTTGGCCGTATCGGGGACAAGGTGGAGTCCCCCCGCATCGAATTGATAAAGACCATAGGTTGTCCCCACCCACACTTGGTGTTCGCTGTCTTCAACAATACCGGTGATCTGCTCTCCTCCGGCGGGCTCCGTAAACCAGTGACGACCAAAGGACATCCATTCCCTAAATTCAGGCCAATAACGATACAATCCACCTTCGGATCCTACCCAAAGCGAACCAAAATGATCGACCATAATTCTTTCTAGTGGCTGCTCTTTGATGTCTTCCGGTATCTCTATGATCTCCATACGTGACAGACGAATATCATACAGAGTGATCCCGTCTGCCTGCAAAATCCAAAGCTGGCCATCAGACAGAACCAATTGCTCTACTCTCCCCACGCTTTCAATGTGCTCAACAACATCAAACCCGGAGGAAAGTTTGAATACCCCATTATCCGTTGCCAACCAATAATGGTCATCACCACCATAAACGACGTCGCTAATAAAGTTGGCATCGATCTGCCCTGACCGCTCACCCAAACGGATCCGGCTGAATAAATGAGAGCCGGCCGGAAGCAGGCTTACTCCTTTCGGCGTCGAGACCCATAAATTCCCCAGCGGATCCTGGTGAAGCCCCTGTACCCGCCGGTCAGGCAAAGCATAGCGATCATAGTCAGAGGGCATAAAGTGCGCCTTTATCTCCCCCGCATCCGTCATCAGGTACAGCCCCATGGTAGTCCCCACCCACACCCCCTGCGGTGTCGGTTGCAAACTCAGTACTGCGGGCTGGCTTCCATTCTCACCAAGAATTGTCAGAGCACCGCTGTTGCCTCTAATCACTCCCTGGTGAGTACCAAACCATGGTTCGCCATGCAGGTCTTGAGCAACAGCGGTAATGTGGTGATCGGCCAAGAGTTTAGTGGGTGGCTCATCGAGCGACAGGTATTGGTAGACACCTTGCTGGGTCGCAACATAAAGATGCTTATCCGTCACATACAAACCAGCAAGCTTGATCGGATAGGGAAAAGGAACAAACTCAACGTCTGGCTCGGTATCAGTTAACCGATACAATCCCCGGCGATTGGCAAACCAGGCTGCATCGCCCCTCGCAATCACCGATTCCACGGGTATTTGGCTGATATTGCGTCTTTCAAGACTGGCTGAGTGTGGAGAATATGAATAGGCATGATTATCTTTAACCAACCAAAGTGTATTACCAACCATCGCAGCATCGGTCACACCTGTCACGGGCCTACCCGTTCTTTCAACCGCAGGCTTAAGGTTAACGCCGTCATGGAAGAGTAGCTGTCCCCGGCTATCTACCAGCCACAAGCCTTTGTTTGTATCGTTAACGATTTTTCGGACAGACAAGGTCCCCAGCCCGCTGAACTCGGGCATTGGACGAAACATATAGCTTGAAGCAAATACCGCCGCCGAGCTCGTCAAACCGATACCCAATAGCAGTAACACAAGTAAAAACCGTCTGACCATAACAGCGCAAAAAATACCTAGCCCTTAAAATCTCCCACATTATGCAGTATTGATAGACTGAATATAAGCAGACATTTATAAATTGAGGCAAGATGCATAAAAAAAACGCACCTGAGTGCGCCTTTTTATCTAAATCATGGTGTAACACGTTGATATGTTGATTTAACTTTTATCTCAGGCACTGACTGAAGCTTTGCCCCAATTGATTGAGAAACTCAACGTAGCTACCATCACCGTAGGCAATATCCGTCCCCATTGGATCTAAAGTGCCGATATTGACCTCGGTTCCCCGGATCACGCTATCAACCACGGCAGGTGAAAACTGTGGTTCGCTAAATACACAGTGGGCATGCTGCTCTTTGAGTGCATTACGAATTGATATTAGTGTTTTCGCTCCTGGACGACGATCGGGGTCAACCGTGAAGTGGCCAAGGTTGTTCAAGCCAAACTGTTCTTCAAAGTAGCCGTAGCCGTCATGGAAGACAAAGTAGCCACGATCAGAAACCGGGGCCAGCCTCTGCTCGATAGAAGCCATTGCCGCTTTCACTTCAGTGGTAAAGTTAGCCAGGTTAGCTTCAAATTTCTCTTTATGGCTCGGGGCAATTTCGGCCAATTTCGTAGTGATCACCTGCGCCGCCTGTATAGCCTGCTCAGGACCTAACCAAAGATGAGGGTCAACCCCCTCATGACTGTGGCCATGATGGTCATCGTGTCCATGCTGCTCATGCGCATGGCCTTCATGATCATCGTGCCCGTGCTGCTCCTGACCATGGCTTTCGTGATCATCATGCCCGTGCTGCTCCTGACCATGGCCGTCGTGATCATCGTGTCCGTGCTGCTCGTGACCATGGCCTTCGTGATCATCGTGTCCGTGCTGCTCGTGACCATGGCCTTCGTGATCATCGTGTCCGTGCTGCTCGTGAGCATGCCCTTCGTGATCATCGTGTCCGTGCTGCTCGTGAGCATGCCCTTCGTGATCATCGTGTCCGTGCTGCTCGTGAGCATGCCCTTCATGGCCATCGCCATAGTGGCGGAAGCTGATACTGTCTTGCGCCGTCAATGTCAGCACATTTTCTTTACCTTCAAGCATCCGAGTCAGAAACTGTTCCAATTCAGGCCCGACCCAAATCACCAAATCTGCCTCATTGAGCTTTCTGGCATCGGATGGGCGCAGCGCATAATCATGCGGTGAGGCCCCCGCCGGCAAAAGAGTCTCCGTCGACGTTACTCCCTGGGTCAACTCCTGGACGATCATGGTAATTGGCTTAACAGTTGAAACCACCTTAAGTTCTTCGGCATGCAATGAGGGCGCAGCTAAAAGCCCTAAAGTGCTGCAAGTGAGGAGTAAACGGCGCATAATAGGTTCCCTGAATAATTCTTGATTACAACAACTGCCAAGAATGTTATATTATAACATCTCACTTTGGCAAATATCTAAGCAAAGAAAAATATGACCTCCTTAGTTGAATTACAGTCGGTCACAGTCACCTTCGCCGAACGGCACGTACTGGATCAAGTTTCGCTCAAACTGGAGCGGGGACAGATCACGACCCTGATCGGCCCAAATGGTGCCGGCAAGTCGACGCTTGTCAAAGTCATTACGGGGTTGAACAAACCAACAGTCGGGAAAGTTATACGCCAAAAAGGACTTCGCATAGGCTATGTACCGCAAAAATTGGCACTCAACAGCACACTGCCACTCAGTGTCGACCGTTTCATGCGTTTGGCTGGCCGCTACAAAGAGGCGCAGCGCCTTGAGGCGCTGGAGTTAGTCAGCGGCAAACACCTTCACCACAGTAATATGCATTCGCTATCTGGTGGCGAGATGCAGCGGGTTCTGCTCGCCCGAGCCCTATTGCAACAGCCTGATTTGTTGGTGCTTGACGAGCCAGTACAGGGAGTCGATGTCAACGGTCAGCTGGAATTGTACAGCCTGATCCAGTCACTCCGTGACAAACTTAACTGCGCGATCTTGATGGTATCGCACGACCTGCACCTCGTGATGGCAAAAACCGACCATGTCATTTGCCTGCACCACCATATCTGCTGCTCGGGCGAGCCGGAAGTGATCACCCACCACCCCTCGTATGTGGCACTGTTCGGCCGCCACCAATGCGAACAATTGGCACTTTACCAGCACCACCACAACCACGAGCATGATTTATCTGGCAACCCCGTCGGCCCTTGCCAGCACGAGCACCAACATAACGAAAAACACGAGACCAACAATGCTTGATTTACTACTTCCCGCACTGATTGCGGGTATCGGCATCGCCGTCCTGGCTGGCCCACTCGGCTCTTTTGTCGTATGGCGCAAGATGGCCTATTTCGGTGATACGCTGTCCCATGCTTCCCTGTTGGGCATTGCGCTTGGTTTTCTGTTCAATATCAATCTCAACCTTGCACTGCTTATTTGCTGCTTGGCCCTTGCGGTTATCTTGGTCAGCCTGCAGAAGCAGAAATATGTGGCGACCGACACCCTGCTGGGGATCCTTGCCCACAGTGCCCTGTCGCTAGGCTTGGTCGCGGTAAGCTTCCTCGATCACGTCCGCATTGACTTGATGTCGTATCTGTTTGGCGATTTACTGGCTGTTACCCCTGCTGACTTGCTTTGGATCTACGGTGGCGGTGCCGTCGTTATGACCCTATTGATCACCCTATGGCGCCCGCTGCTTTCGATGACCATCAACGAAGAGTTGGCGCAAGTTGAGGGCGTGAATGTTGATCTCATGCGGCTGCTGCTGATGCTGATGGTCGGTATGGTGATTGCGGTTGCGATGAAGTTTGTCGGTGCCCTGATCATCACATCCCTGCTGATCATCCCTGCTGCAACAGCGCGTAGGTTCTCACGCAGCCCGGAGATGATGGCAGCATTGGCGTCAGGCTTGGGAGTTATTGCCGTCATATTCGGCCTGGCCATGTCCTGGCATTACGATACTCCGGCAGGCCCATCGGTAGTCGTTGCGGCAGCAGGCCTGTTCCTACTCAGTCAGTTCAAGCGCAGCGAAGCCTGATTGTATCCCAGCGCCAAATCAATGATACAGCAGCCCAATCTCGGGCTGCTGTTCCAATATCCTCTCCATAGAACATCCATTTGAACAAGCCCTTTAGTTAAACAAGCTTCGATACCGGCTATTACAGGTGCTCTTTACCTGCATCGCATACCTCCCTTAAGCATTTACTTTGCCAACCAGTGCAGAAATCTGCCAATAAAAAACCCGCCAGGTGGCGGGTTTCATTAGAGCTTGGAGGTAATTACCAACCAGTGACTTCGCGCAGTGCTTTACCAATATCGGCAAGGCTCTTCACGGTTTTCACACCCGCAGCTTCCAGCGCCTGGAACTTATCTTCGGCCGTACCTTTACCGCCAGAAATAATCGCACCAGCGTGGCCCATGCGCTTGCCTGGAGGTGCCGTCACACCCGCAATGTATGAAACCACCGGCTTGCTGACATTTTGCTTGATGTATGCCGCCGCTTCTTCTTCGGCCGTACCGCCGATCTCACCGATCATCACAATCGCCTCGGTCGCCGGATCGTTTTCGAACAGCTCAAGCACATCGATAAAGTTCGACCCTGGAATTGGGTCACCACCGATACCGACACAAGTTGACTGGCCGAAGCCTTCATCTGTGGTTTGCTTCACCGCTTCATAAGTCAGCGTACCCGAGCGAGATACGATACCGACTTTGCCCGCTCTGTGGATGTGGCCCGGCATGATCCCGATCTTACACTCGTCCGGCGTGATCACCCCCGGGCAGTTTGGACCAATCATACGCACACCAGCTTCATCAAGGCGTACTTTCACATCCAGCATATCCAGCGTCGGAATACCTTCAGTGATGGTGACAATCAGCTCGATACCCGCATCAATCGCTTCAAGGATCGCATCCTTGCAGAATGGTGCCGGTACATAGATCACAGTTGCCGTTGCGCCAGTGGCTTCAACGGCTTCACGCACGGTATTAAATACAGGCAGACCAAGGTGCGTAGTGCCGCCTTTACCCGGAGAAACACCACCGACCATCTGTGTTCCGTACTCAATGGCTTGCTCTGAGTGGAATGTACCTTGACCGCCAGTAAAACCCTGACAGATCACCTTGGTATCTTTGTTAATTAGCACAGACATTATTTACCCTCCGCTGCAGCAACAACTTTTTCCGCTGCTTCAGTTAGGGAAGTCGCAGCAATGATGTTCAAACCACTCTTCGCCAGGGTTTCCGCCCCCAGCACCGCATTGTTACCTTCAAGGCGAACCACTACCGGTACTTCAACACCGACTTCTTCGACTGCACCGATAATGCCTTCGGCAATCAGGTCACAGCGGACAATACCACCGAAGATGTTAACCAACACCGCTTTGACATTGGTGTCGGAAAGGATGATTTTGAATGCTTCGGTCACACGCTCTTTGGTTGCACCGCCGCCTACGTCAAGGAAGTTGGCTGGCTGACCGCCGTGCAGGTTAACGATATCCATGGTACCCATCGCTAGGCCAGCGCCGTTAACCATACAGCCGATATTGCCATCAAGTGCTACATAGTTCAGCTCCCACTGTGCCGCATGTGCTTCACGCTCATCTTCCTGTGAAGGGTCGTGCATTTCACGCAGCTTAGGTTGGCGGTATAGGGCATTGGAGTCAATATTGATCTTACCGTCCAGACACAGCAGGCTGTCATCACCGGTGATCACCAACGGGTTGATTTCCAGCAGGGCCAGATCATAGTCGGCAAACATGTTGCCGAGCCCCAGGAAAATCTTGGTGAATTGCTTGATTTGGTCGCCTTTCAGACCCAGTTTGAATGCCAACTCGCGTCCCTGGTACGGCTGCGGGCCAACAAGCGGGTCAATCGCTGCTTTGTGGATAAGCTCCGGGGTTTCCTCAGCCACTTTTTCGATTTCCACACCGCCTTCGGTCGACGCCATGAACACGATACGACGTGTGCCACGGTCAACTACCGCACCTAGGTACAGTTCGTTAGCGATATTCGAGGCTTCTTCAACCAGAATTTTTGTCACCGGCTGGCCATTTGCATCAGTCTGATACGTTACCAGATTCTTACCCAACCACTTCTGGGCAAAACCCTTGATACCATCTTTGGTGTCGTGCAGTTCAACACCACCCGCTTTACCGCGGCCACCGGCATGGACCTGACATTTCACAACCCATTTATCACCACCAATTTTGCTTGCTGCTTCAGCAGCTTCCTGTGGTGTGTCGCAAGCGTAACCTTCTGGAACTGGCAGACCGTACTCGGCGAACAGCTGTTTCGCCTGATATTCATGCAAATTCATGATGTTCTATCCGTTTTCATATCCCTTGGGGAATCGTTATATCCATGTAAAGTACTCTTTGGTACTTCTTCGATTGTAACTGCAAAAGTGGCAGGCCAACTGTCGAGCCTCACTGGCCTGCCTGCAGGGTTACACGTCTAGAAGCAGACGTGTTGGATCTTCAAGTAACTCTTTGATAGTAACCAGGTAGCCAACCGACTCACGACCATCAACCAGGCGGTGATCGTAGGACAGTGCCAGGTACATCATCGGCAGGATTTCCACCTTGCCATCCACCGCCATCGGACGATCTTGGATCTTATGCATTCCCAAAATAGCCGACTGTGGTGGGTTGATAATTGGTGTCGACATCAATGAGCCGAATACACCACCGTTAGTGATGGTGAAGTTACCGCCTGTCAGCTCATCCACTGTCAGCTTGCCGTCACGCCCCTTGATGGCCAGGTCGCGAATACCTTTCTCGATTTCCGCCAGGCTCAGCTTGTCGCAGTCACGCAGGACCGGCGTCACCAAACCGCGCGGCGTTGAGACCGCGATGCTGACGTCAAAGAAGTTGTGGTAAACAATGTCGTCACCGTCAATCGAGGCATTCACCTCAGGGTAGCGCTTGAGCGCTTCCACCACGGCTTTCACATAGAAAGACATAAAGCCCAGACGAATGCCGTGGCGTTCTTCAAAAATGTCTTTGTACTGCTTGCGCAGATCCATGATTGGCTTCATGTTGACTTCGTTGAACGTCGTCAGCATCGCCGTGCTGTTCTTCGCTTCCAGCAGACGCTCCGCGACACGCTTGCGCAGACGGGTCATCGGCACACGCTTCTCGCTACGGTGGGCAATCGGTGCTTCCGCTTTCGCCTCAACCTCTGGGGTGGCCGGTGCCGCTACCTGCTTGCCTTCTTTGACGAATGCTTCGACATCTTCACGGGTGATACGACCGCCCACACCCGTGCCCTTCACGTCCGCGGCATTGATGCTGTGCTCGGCCAACAGGCGGCGAACTGCAGGGCTCAAGGCTTCACTGGTCTCATCACCCAAAGCCGCAGTGTTGCGCTTGTTCGGCGACGACTCCGCTTCTGCAGGGACATCCTGGGTCGGCTCACCAGCCACCGCACCGGCTTTGATCTTGCCGATCAGTTGCTTGGTCAGTACTGTCGTGCCCTCATCTTCAAGAATTGCTTCAAGAATACCATCTTCCGGTGCCGGTACTTCCAACACCACTTTGTCTGTTTCGATATCAACCAGAACTTCATCACGGGTTACAGCATCACCCGGCTGCTTGTGCCAAGTTGCTACTGTTGCGTCTGCAACTGATTCAGGTAAATCGGGAACCAGAATTTCGATCGTCATATCGGTTTTGTCCTTTTTGTTCCAGTTCTTATTAATCTATGGTCAATGCGTCTTCGATCAACGCTTTTTGCTGTTTCAGGTGAACCGACATGTAGCCAACAGCCGGTGATGCTGAAGCCGGACGGCCTGCATATTCAAGCTGGGCGCCGGCCGGAAGCGCAGAACGGAAGTTGTGCTGGCTAGAGTACCAAGCACCTTGGTTCTGAGGTTCTTCCTGACACCAAATAAAATCAGTAACATGTTGATAGTCCGCCAGGGCAGCTTCAACGTCTTCTTTCGGGAACGGATAAAGCTGCTCGATACGCACGATCGCCACATCGGTCTGCTCGTTCTTACGGCGCTGCTCAAGCAGGTCGAAATACACCTTGCCCGAACAGAACACCACGCGCTTGACCTGTTTCGGATCAAGATCGTCAATCTCACCGATTGCCGGCTGGAACGTTCCGTTTGCCAAATCATCCAGGCTCGAGATACACAGCGGGTGGCGCAGCAGCGACTTCGGCGACATCACCACCAACGGACGACGCATCGGGCGAACCACCTGACGACGCAGCATGTGGTAAACCTGTGCCGGCGTCGATGGGATCACTACCTGCATGTTCTGTTCAGCACATAGCTGCAGGTAACGCTCGAGACGAGCCGACGAATGCTCGGGCCCCTGCCCTTCGTAGCCGTGTGGCAACAACATGGTCAGACCACACATCCGGCCCCACTTTTGCTCACCCGAACTGATAAACTGGTCAATCACCACCTGGGCACCGTTGGCAAAATCGCCAAACTGGGCTTCCCAAATAGTCAGGCCGCTAGGTTCAGCCGTAGCATAACCGTATTCAAAAGCCAGCACCGCCTCTTCAGACAGCACCGAGTCGAAGACCTGGAACGGGCCTTGTTTGTCATGGATATTAGCCAGCGGGATATACGTACTCGCATCGCCCTGGTTATGCAGGACCGAATGACGGTGGAAGAAGGTACCACGACCAGAATCCTGACCGGTTATACGGATACGCTTACCTTCATCAACCAAGGTGGCATACGCCAAGGTTTCCGCCATCCCCCAGTCAACCGCTTTTTCACCTTCTGCCATCGACATACGGTCGTTATATAGCTTCTGGACACGGCTCTGGAGCTTGTGGCTGTCAGGGAACTGACAAACTCGATGAGCCAGCTCTTGCAGACGACCGAAGTCAACCTGGCTTGCCCAGTCCACCGTCCAGTCATGACCGATATACGGTTCCCAGTCAACCGAGTGAAGTTTCATCGGGCGCCACTCTTTGACCACACACTCGCCGCGGTCAAGTGCATCGCGGTACTCGTTGATCAGTGACGTCGCGGTTTCCAGATCAACCGTCCCTTCGTCGGTCAATGCATCGGCATAGATCTTACGCGGGGTTGGGTGCTTCTTAATCTTCTGGTACATCAACGGCTGAGTCGCATTGGGCTCATCCGCTTCATTGTGACCATGGCGGCGGTAGCAGACCAAATCAATCACTACATCGCGCTTGAAGGTATTGCGGAAATCCAGGGCAATACGGGTGACGAAGGCCACCGCTTCTGGATCGTCGGCGTTAACATGGAAAATCGGTGCCTGTACCATTTTGGCGATATCGGTACAGTACTGGGTCGAGCGGGTATCATGCGGGTTAGAGGTCGTAAAGCCGATCTGGTTATTCACCACGATACGCACCGTTCCCCCTACCTGGTAACCACGCGACTGGGACATATTGAATGTTTCCGCAACTACACCCTGGCCGGCAATTGCCGAGTCCCCGTGGATGGTGATCGGTAAAACCTGCGAGCCATCTCTATCGCCTAAACGGTCTTGTCTGGCCCGTACCGAACCGACTACAACCGGGTTGACGATCTCAAGGTGGGAAGGGTTAAATGCCAACACGAGGTGCACATCACCACCCGGCGTCGCAAAATCGGCCGAGAACCCCTGGTGATATTTCACATCACCTGTGCCCCAGGTTTCATCATGCTTACCGGCAAACTCATCGAACAAGTCCTGCGGTTTTTTACCCAGCACGTTGACCAGCATATTGAGTCGGCCACGGTGAGCCATGCCAACAACCACTTCACGGGCACCATTGGTACCGGCATAGCGGATCAGCTCTTTGACCATCGGGATAAGAGCATCCCCCCCTTCCAGCGAGAAGCGCTTGGCACCCGGAAATTTCGCGCCCAGGTAGCGTTCAAGCCCTTCCGCAGCGGTAAGCTCATCCAAAAAGGTCAGTTTTTCTTCCTGGGTGAAAGTGCCGCGCCCAACCACAGACTCAAGGCGCTGCTGAAGCCAACGCTTTTCGTCTGTATTGGTGATATGCATGTATTCTGCACCGATGGAACCGCAATAGGTCTTTTTCAGCGCATCGTAAAGTTCTGACAACTTCATGGTCTCCTGCCCGATGGCAAAAGAGCCGACATTGAATGTCTCGTTGAAGTCATCGACGGTCAGGTTATGGAACTCAGGATCGAGATCGGATACCCGCTCCTGCTGCCATAGCCCCAACGGATCTAAGTTTGCATGCTGGTGCCCGCGGAAACGGTATGCGTTAATCAACTGCAATACCTTAACCTGCTTAGCATCAACATCTGGATCGCTGACGGTCGCACTTAGATGGGTTGTTTCCTTCGCTAGACGCCGGAAATAGTCGCGAACACGCGAATGAGGCTGTTCGACAACCGTCTCATTCACGACAGGCAAATCACTGAACACGTGACGCCACTCTTCATCTACTAATTCTGGGTCGCTAAGATACAACTCGTAGAGTTCCTCTACATAAGTTGCATTGGCGCCAGCCAGGTGTGAAGACTCAAGCCAAGCCTTCATAACGCCGTTCTGCATTGTTTTCCCTTAACCACTAGTTATCGCCATTTTCCCGGTCTTGCTCACCGGAATTGAGGCTGACTCCAGAGAGCGAATCATGAAGCCAGCATATCGATAATTCTATTATTTATACCGCACGTTTTAACAACATCGACTTAATGTGTCCAATTGCTTTCGTCGGATTTAACCCTTTAGGACAAACATTTACACAGTTCATGATGCCATGGCAACGAAAAACGCTAAAAGCGTCGTCCAGATCGGATAAACGTTCGTCTGTTGCTGTGTCGCGGCTGTCAATTAGCCAGCGGTAAGCCGCTAGCAGGCCAGCAGGTCCGATGAATTTATCCGGGTTCCACCAGAATGACGGACAAGAGGTTGAACAACAGGCGCACATAATGCATTCATACAATCCATCAAGGTGAGCTCGCTCCTCCGGCAGCTGCAGGTTCTCGCGCGCTGGTGGTTGAGCACCCTCATCAATCAGGAAAGGCTTCACTTTGGCGTAGTTGGTGTAGAACTGCTCCATATCGATAATCAAGTCACGGATCACCGGCAGGCCCGGCAGCGGGCGGATCACTATGGTGCTCTGATCGGTCAAAGCCGAGAGCGGCGTGATACAGGCCAGGCCATTCTTACCGTTCATATTGATACCGTCGGAGCCACAGACCCCTTCACGGCAGGAGCGGCGGAACGCCAAGGTCGGATCTTGTTCTTTCAGCAAAATAAGCGCATCGAGCACCATCATGTCGGAGCCTTCGGGCACCTCTAGGGTGTAGCCCTTCATGTGCGGCGCGTTGTCTACATCAGGGTTGTAGCGGTAAATCGAGAAATTCAGTTTCATGGTTCTATCCTCCCCTTAGTATGTACGCGCTTTCGGCGGAAATGCCTCACGATGAATTGGTGTCATGTTGACATCACGCTTGGACATCTCTTCGGTCTCAGGGTTGTAGATCGAGTGACATAGCCATTGTTCATCATCGCGCTCAGGGAAGTCGAAACGGGCATGGGCACCGCGGCTTTCGGTACGGTAGTTTGCCGCCACCGCCGTGGCATAGGCCGTTTCCATCAAGTTCTCTAGCTCCAGACATTCAATACGCTGGGTATTGAATTCTGTCGAGGTGTCGTCAAGGCGGGCATCTTTGAGGCGCTCACGGATCACTTTGAGCTCTTCCAACCCAGTGGCCATTGCTTCGCCTTCACGGAATACCGAGAAGTTATTCTGCATACAAGTTTGCAGATCTTTACGGATCTCAACCGGGTCTTCGCCTTTCTGGGTGTTGTTCCAACGGTTCACACGAGCCAAAGACGCTTCGATATCTGAATCGGTTGCTGGGCGCGCTTCAGCTTGCGCCAGCAGAGTTTCGCCCAAGTGCAGGCCGGTCGCACGGCCGAATACCACTAAGTCAAGCAGTGAGTTACCGCCAAGGCGGTTAGCACCGTGGACAGACACCGAGGCAATCTCACCACAGGCAAACAAGCCCTGTACTTCAACGTCAGCCCCCGCAGAAGTCTGCTTGATAGCCTGGCCAGATACCTGCGTCGGTACACCGCCCATCATATAGTGACAAGTCGGAATAACCGGGATTGGCTCTTTGACCGGATCAACATGGGCAAAGGTACGGGACAATTCACAGATACCCGGCAGACGTGACTCGAGCACATCCTTACCCAGATGATCCATCTTCAGCTTGATATGCGGCCCCCATGGACCGTCACAGCCGCGGCCCTCACGGATCTCAACCATCATAGAACGGGCAACGACGTCACGGCCTGCCAAGTCTTTGGCATTGGGCGCATAGCGCTCCATAAAGCGCTCACCGTCTTTGTTAAGCAGGTAGCCCCCTTCACCACGACAGCCTTCGGTTACCAGTACCCCGGCACCGGCAATACCGGTTGGGTGGAACTGCCACATTTCCATATCCTGCATCGGTACACCGGCACGCAGTGCCATCCCCACACCGTCCCCAGTATTGATGTGGGCATTGGTGGTGGACGCGTAAATGCGGCCGGCACCACCGGTGGCAAGGATGGTCGCTTTCGCTTTGAAATAGCAGATCTCACCGGTTTCCATGCAAAGCGCGGTACACCCCAAGATCGCACCATCCTGGTTCTTCACCAAGTCCAGCGCATACCACTCGGAGAAAATCGTGGTTTTGTGCTTCACGTTTTGCTGGTAAAGCGTATGCAGCAAGGCATGACCGGTACGGTCTGCCGCCGCCGCGGTACGCGCCGCCTGTTCGCCACCGAACTCTTTCGACTGGCCGCCGAACGGGCGCTGATAGATAGTCCCGTTATCGAAACGCGAAAACGGCAAGCCCATCTTCTCCAGTTCAATCACTGATTTAGGGCCATTTTTACACATATACTCGATGGCATCTTGGTCACCGATATAATCAGACCCCTTTACGGTGTCGTACATGTGCCACTGCCAGTTATCTGGGTGAGAGTTACCCAGTGCAACGGTGATCCCGCCCTGTGCCGACACCGTGTGGGAACGAGTTGGAAAAACTTTGGAGAGCAGCGCACACTTTAGACCCTGCTCAGAAATTTGTAGTGCCGCACGCATACCTGCACCGCCTGCACCAATCACTACCGCATCAAATTCACGAACTGCAATGCTCACTTACGCACCCCACACAATAAAGAAGCCTGAAAACAGGTAAACAAAAAGAACCGCAACAACACCAAATTGGATACCCGCTCGAAGTGCGGCAGGCTTGATGTAGTCGGTCAGCACTTGCCACAAGCCAATCCAGGCATGAATGAGGATCGACAGCAGTGCCAACATCGTGAAGACCTTAGTACTGAGCTGGCCAAAAAAAGCCGTCCAGGTTTCGAAGGTCAGTTCCGGGCCAAAGGCAAAGAAGCCCACCATATAAAGGGTGTAAAGCGTAAGAATGATGGCGGTAGCACGGATCAGGATAAAGTCATGAATTCCATTACGGCCGACTGTTGAGACATTATTTACCATACCAGGCCTCCTGCAAGCAGAGACAGAACACCGACAATGACAAAGCTCACTTTGGCACTTTTGATCCCGGTTTCCATTTCTTCAAAATATCCCATATCCATTAGCAAATGACGGATCCCCACCACAATGTGGTAGAACAGCGCCGTCAAAATGCCCCACAGCACCAGTTTCACGAAGAAGCTGTCTACGATCGCAGCAGCGTTCGCAAAACCTTCAGGGGATGACAGGGAAAGGCCCAGTAGCCATAGCAGGATAGCCACAGCAACAAAGGTGATCACGCCAGAGACGCGATGCAAGATAGACGCTATCGCAGTAAGGGGAAAGCGAATCGTCTGTAGGTCGAGGTTGACAGGTCTTGGCTTATTTACTTTCACGGTGATTGCCCACTCAGCTCCATTGAAGCAATGTTATTGTTATCACTCCCTGCTTCTACTGACGCCGAACACGCGCGTTAACATAACTGTAACTCGAGGTTGCAATTATGTTCTACATGCAAATGTAAAACAGTGCCTTCCCTAACTTACTCTAATTATTGATAACTTTGGCATTTGCGTCTGGCGGCGGCAGAACCAGAGACCTGCCGCGAGTATACGCCGCGCAACAATCAATTACAAACCCGGTTACATGGCCTCTAACACGCTTTTAGAAATTTGCATCTTTTTACCTAAACTTATTAACAAGCGCACACAAGCAAGCACAAAAATTGACATTTGGGCTTCTGATCGGTACAACAAATGTACATCCGCCTTGGATTAGGATTATAAAAAACAAAGGAGATTGTTATGGCAGACAAGAAAGCTACTCTTCACATTGAAGGGAAAGCACCCGTCGAACTGCCGATTATCGGGGGCACTGAAGGGCCTGAAGTAATTGATGTACGTAAGCTTGGAGCTAACGGTTATTTTACATTCGACCCTGGTTTTCTAGCCACTGCATCTTGTGAATCTCAAATTACTTACATTGATGGTGATAAAGGTATTCTGCTTCACCGCGGATACCCGATTGACCAATTGGCCAATAATGCCGACTATTTGGAAGTGTGTTACATCCTTCTTTACGGTGAGGTTCCGACCCGCGAGCAGTACGAAACATTCCGTACCACAGTCACTCGTCATACCATGGTGCATGAGCAGATCTCAAGCTTCTTCCACGGCTTCCGCCGTGATGCTCACCCAATGGCTGTTATGTGTGGCGTGGTAGGTGCACTTGCTGCGTTCTACCATGATTCACTGGATATCAATAATGATACCCACCGTGAGATCACTGCGTTCCGCCTATTGTCGAAAATGCCGACACTAGCAGCAATGTGTTACAAGTACTCTATCGGTCAGCCATTTATCTTCCCACGCAATGATCTGGACTATGCAGAGAACTTCTTGCATATGATGTTTGCAACGCCGTGTGAAGAGTACGACGTCAGCCCTGTGGTTGCCCGTGCCATGGACAAGATTTTCACCCTGCACGCTGACCACGAGCAAAATGCGTCGACCTCGACTGTACGTCTAGCCGGTTCATCAGGCGCTAATCCATTTGCCTGTATTGCGGCAGGTATCGCGTCACTGTGGGGCCCTGCACACGGTGGTGCTAACGAAGCCTGCTTGAAGATGCTGGAAGAGATTGGCAGTGTTGATAAGATCCCAGAGTACGTTGAGCGTGCGAAAGACAAGGATGATCCATTCCGTCTGATGGGCTTTGGCCACCGTGTCTACAAGAACTACGACCCGCGTGCGACAGTAATGCGCGAAGCTTGCCACGAGGTACTTCAGGAACTGAACATTCAGGATCCGCTGCTGGATGTTGCGATGGAGCTGGAACGTATTGCCCTATCTGATGAGTACTTTATCGAGAAGAAACTGTACCCGAATGTCGATTTCTACTCAGGTATCATCCTGAAGGCTATCGGTATCCCGGTTTCTATGTTTACGGTTATTTTCGCTATGTCCCGTACCATCGGTTGGATTGCCCACTGGAACGAAATGCACAACGATCCGGGCAACCGTATCGGCCGCCCTCGTCAGTTGTACACCGGTTACAACCAGCGCGAGTTCAAACCGCTGCATGAACGCGAATAATCACAGTTCGTTAAATGAAAGGGCCTTCGGGCCCTTTTTGTTTTAAACAACGGGACCTAGTAACTGGATCCTAGTTCCTAGAAAGAACAAAGAGCAAAGAGCAAAGAGCAAAGAGCAAAAGCTAGACTCTAAAGATTAAATCTAAGGACTAGCGCACTGTATTTTAGCTTTCCGCTTTTAATCTTTTCCTAGGAACGAGGATCGCTCTTAATCTCGTCTCTGCTTTAAACAACAAAAGGGCCCGAAGGCCCTTTTTATTTTCTATTTATCAGCTGTTTGTAATTAAACAAACTTGATCTTGGTTACTTCTTTCAAGCCAGATAGAACCAGCGTTGGCAGTGATGCGGCCAAGAACACCGTGATTAGGTGGCTACCAGACAGACCTTCTGTGCTGAAGATGAACTGGCCAACGCCGGTGTAAATCACCCCCAGAGACAGCGTTGCAGACAGCGCTACCGCACCCAACAGTGATTTGTTGGTGAATGGGTTCTTGCGGAACAGCGTGCTGAACGAGCGTGAATCAAAGATGTGCCATAGCTGACAGAACACTAGCATTGCAAAGGCCATTGTCTGTGCGTAGTTAGCACTTAGGCCTGCGTTCATCGCCCAGTTGAATGCCAGGAAGCTCATTCCCCCCTGTGCTAGACCACGGATAACGATACGGGTACCTAGGTGGTCGCTGAAGAAGCTCTCGTTACGCTTGCGCGGTTTACGCTCCATCAGGTCTTTCTCTTCTGGGTCAACACCCAGCGCCAGTGCAGGCAGACCATCTGATACCAGGTTGATCCATAGAATCATTAGTGGTGTCAGCGGCAGGGCAACTTCTGGACCCATGAACAGGAAAGCAAACAGGATTACCGATACTTCACCGACGTTGGCAGTCAGGGCCTGGCGGATGAACTTACGCAGGTTATCGAAGATCTGACGCCCCTGGCGTACCGCTTTAACAATCGTGCTGAAGTTGTCATCCAGCAGGATCAGATCACCTGAATCTTTAGCAACAGAAGTACCAGTGATACCCATCGCCACACCGATGTCTGCACGGCGAAGTGCTGGTGCATCGTTCACCCCGTCACCTGTCATTGCAGCGACTTCGTTGTTGTACTGCTGAGCCTGTACGATACGTAGCTTATGCTCTGGCGTTACACGGGCAAATACGGCAACGTTCGGACAGATACGACGCAGTTCTTCATCGTCCATGTCATCTAGCTGGCTACCCGTAACTACGAGGTCTTCCTCGCTACGGATAATACCGATGTCACGAGCGATAGCTGCTGCCGTTAGTGCGTGGTCACCGGTGATCATGACCGTACGAACACCCGCATCGTAACAGCTATCTACCGCTGCGCGTACTTCAGGGCGCGGTGGATCCATGATGCCGTACAAGCCAAGGATCGTCACATCCTGCTCAAGTTCGGTGTGGTCACGCTTGAGGTCGTCCTCAGACAGCTCACGGAAACCGACTGCTAGGGTACGTAGTGCCTGCTCGGCGAAATCCTGAATAGCCGCTTCGTAGCTAACAACCATCTCTTCTGCTGGGTTGGCCGCTACCGCAAGGTTACCTTCCATTGAGGTTGGCTGGTGAGCAACAACTTCACCGTTAACCATGAAGCCTGACGCATTGCGCAGAACCACATCTGGTGCACCCTTGATAGCAAGGAAGTGCTTACCCTGTAGGTCTTTCACGATAACCGAGGCCATCTTGCGTCCAGAATCGAACGGGAACTTCTCAACGATTGAGTAGCCGCCGCTTGACAGCATTTCAGCCTGCTGTAGCCCTGCTTTCGCTGCAGCAACAATCAATGCGCCTTCGGTTGGGTTACCGCGTACTGTCGACTTGTCACCGTCCTGGATGTATTCAGAATCATTACACAGCGTCGCAACAACCAGGCCTTTCATCATCTCTGGGCTGTCTTTAGCGTCAGTGCTGTGCGATAGCGGCTTGAACTCGCCCTCAGGAGAGAAACCTTTACCGCTCACTTCCCAGTAACGGCCAGACGCATCGTAAGCTTTCATCACCTGCATCTGGTTCTGGGTTAGGGTACCTGTCTTATCTGAGCAGATCACCGTTGTTGAACCGAGTGTTTCAATCGCCGCTAGCTGCTTAGCCAGTGCGTTACTCTTAACCATGCGGGTTGAACCCATGGTCAAAACGATAGTCACAACCGTAGGCAGACCTTCAGGAATTGCCGCCACAGACAGTGAAATACCCGTATTCAGAATTTCAAGCCACGGCATACCGTGGTAAAGGCCGATCACACAAACTACCGCTACTACGCCCAACGCGACAACCATGAGCGATTTGGCGATCAGGTCCATACGCTCTTGCATCGGGGTCTTGGTTTCTTCGGTGTTTGCCATCATGTCGGCAATGTGGCCCACTTCGGTCTGCATACCGGTACCGACAACGATACCCAGGCCTGTACCTGAAGTGACCATGGTGGTCATAAAGCCCATGTTCTTCTGATCGCCAAGACCGATGTGCCCATCTTCCAGGGCATCGGCTTTCTTGTTAACCGGCTCAGACTCACCGGTCAGAGCGGCTTCATCGATAGACAGACGGTTCGCTTCAATGATACGCACATCAGCAGCAAGAATGTCACCAGTGCTTATTTTAAGCACATCACCCGGTACAATCTCACGCGCTGGGATATCTACCCATTCACCATTACGACGGACCTGCGCCATAGGGGCAGCCATGTCGCGCAATGCTTCCATCCCTTTCTGGGCTTTGAATTCCTGCCAGAAAGCGATCACCACGTTGATGACAATGATGACACCGATAGCTACGGCATCAATCAAGTGACCAGTGAAGAAGGAAACAATCGCACCAATCCCTAGGATGAAGATCAATGGATTCTTGAACTGATGCGCCAGCAGTTCCAGTACCGTTTTGCCGGCCTGCTCCTGCAGCTCATTAGAGCCAAACTGCTCCTGACGCTTTTTCACTTCTTCAGAAGATAAACCATTCTCGGTTGACGTACCCAAATTGGACACAGTACTGGCAACCGTTTCGGTAAACCACTTTTTAGTCATGGGGGAATCTCCAATTAAATACATTCAGTCGACATCAGTACAATTTCAAACTGATAAAAAGCATTCGCTGAATAGGTCAAAGTAATTTAAAACTCGTTATTAAAGGCATCATGCCAATTAATTTTTGTCACATCCCTGAATACTTTCTGAATAAAGTATTCGAGTTCATTACAACGAGTAAATTTAAATTAACCGATAAATTGGTTGGTTGTAATTATATTTCGCTAGGCCGCACCAAGATTCAGGATGAATCTTTGACAATTATCAAAATCCAAACCGAATGTGGCCGATATCCCAGCAAAAAGTTGAAACAAAGTGTGAATTAGACCCAGATCTAACAGAAACAATACCTCCGAAATATCGAATTATGAAATTTTACAACACAAAATAAAAGGCTTAATGCGCTAACATTAAGCCTTTTATTGCCATTATTTTGGTTAAAAACGCGTTAAACCGGGTTATCTACATCAATAAACATAACATCAAAATTATGTTTATCGGCCAAATACTCGCCTAAAGATTTAATTCCATAACGCTCGGTCGCATGGTGGCCTGCACTAAAATAATGAATACCTAATTCTCGGGAAATATGAACTGTTCTTTCGGAAATTTCTCCAGAAATAAATGCATCCAAACCTTTATTTGCTGCTAATTCTATAAAGTCCTGGCCTCCACCAGTACACCATCCCAAGGTTTTAATTTCTTTTGGCGCATGATCGCCAATATGCAACGGCTCACGGTGTAAGGCAATGGAAAGCCTCGCGGCCAGCTCCTCACCACTCAATGGCTGGGCCAATTGGCCATAAATGGCGACAGAGTTCGGGTTACCCTCTTCTAAACCACCAAGCACTTCAATATCGAGTAACTCAGCCAGCTTGGCGTTATTACCTAATGTTGGATGGACATCCAATGGCAGGTGGTAGGCATACAAATTGATACCACTCTCAATAAGGGCCTTGATACGACGATATTTCATGCCGCGAATTTCTGCTGCCTCGCCCTTCCAGAAAAAACCATGATGAACCAGCAGCGCATCGGCTTGCTCTTCGATTGCCCGGTCAATCAATGCCTGGCAGGCCGTTACCCCTGTAATGATTTTCTTGACCTCAGACTTACCTTCAACCTGCAAACCGTTCGGGCAGTAATCTTTGATTAGGTGCGGGCTAAGCAACTCATTGAGCACTGATTCTAATTGGATATTGTTCATCGTCTATTTCCTTCTCCTCGATAGCGATATTCTATACCCAATATCCAGTCGCTGTTGACCTTTTCCTGTGCCTATCACCAGAACTGTTTAGAAATCTAACCCCCAAGTAACTTCAAGATGCTTGGAGATTAATCGAGTAGGAGGAGGCCTCACGGCCTCCGTCCTCTCACACCACCGTACAAGCGTGGGTCGCATACGGCGGTTCCGAATATATTTTCAGTGACTCATACCCATCTCTCAATGAGTACATGCCCATC
>NZ_PYME01000016.1:0-146203 GCF_003025515.1 Photobacterium gaetbulicola
TTTGCCGTTTGCTTCCTTCAGATCCCACCTCACGGTGGACACCCTTGCATAGGCTAACGGTTCTCGCTCGACTGAGCCCGTAGAGGACTTTCACCTCCTAGAACAACGCCATGCTCGGCGCACCATACGTAACAGCCTGGGCATTGCCCAGGCTGTTTTATTTCCCCGCTCGGGGAATAAGAAATAAATACCCGGCAGTCGTTCACTGCACGATTGGGCATCTCTACTCCCCCTGCATCAAATGACATAACTTTAACTTTGAGTAGTTAAAGAAAACGTAAAATGATGACTGGCTTATTATTTTGAGAGATGGCATGTCGAATTTACAGCCTCACTATTCGGTGCATGACAACAAGTGGCAAAGAGAGCAGGTAGGACGTGTCACCGTTGTGTGTTCAGAGCATCAATTAAATTGGTTACATGACACCGAGATTGCCGGTTTAGAGATCGTCCTAACAACCGCGACCGATTGTCACAAGTTTAACTTGAAACGGATCCCATCCATCCTGTTCCACGAGCATGGCTTAATCACCAGCGGGATCAAACTGTCAACAGCCATTCAGGATTTGGAAAAAATCCTGCATAGAAAAGCAAGGCACCGCAAAAAATAGTAATACCAGCCAAAGCAGGTTGATGTCGATCTTTTCCAGGGACGTATATTGATTACATTGACGCTTAAAACGTAGTTGAAAAACTGCCCAACAAAAGGCTTTGCTGGGCATTGAGAAGAGCCCGCTTAAAGTAGGATTCGTTTTTTTGATAGCCCCAAGCGATATCAGAACGAGCGCCAAGACGGCCAATTAGATCTCGGTGGCAATATCACTTGTCACAGCTTCCACAACTTGATTGCAGCGCAGATCGCGACCATCTCTGACGAGTCAGACATACTGATGCTCAACAACAAAATAGGTGGATCGCTCTATAAATAATTTGTAGATTTTTACACAATTTAGTCAATTGCTTACGGAGGTGGTGGATATGGATGCTTTTTTCATAATTCTCAACAATGGCAAGGTTCGTAATGACAATAGACAAGTCATCAGACAGGCATTGCGAGAAGATACACACTTCGATCCGGAGCTTGGCGATACAGACCACATTACCGAGGAAGCATACTATCGAACCTGGCGAGAAGCTGACGGTAGCCTTAGCCTCACGGTACACCCCTACAACGTTGACATTGTAGATGACCAGTTTGGAATGTGGGTAAAATTCTATCCTGAATGGGCTATGCCGTGTCATTTTGATTGCCCATATGAAATGCTGTCCAAACTTTCACAACCTAACACTAAAGGTGCTGAAATTTGGCGCAGTGCTGTCGAGGTGTATCACAAGACCAGCGATTACAATGCCGCCCTCAAGCATATGCTCGCTCTACAAGATATGGAGTTTAGCTCAATGGATGCACTCAACAACCTCAGCTGACGCTGTGTTCCCCAATTACTACTCACTTCCAGGCAAGTAAAAAATCGAGCCAATCGCAGTGCAGAATTGAACAAAAGGGGCGCTGATTAAACAGCGCCCCTAACTAAGTGTTATTTTACATCAACACCAATAATTGAATTTCTTTGCCTGTAGGAATGGATTAAAAAACCATTCCCCCTCTAAAATAACTGCAGGAATCCATTGATAATCAACGCATTGGCAATATCAATAAAGAAGCCACACACCAGTGGAACAATAATAAAAGCCTTATGTGCCGCACCATGCTGCTGGGTCACCGCCGTCATGTTGACAATCGCGGTGGCCGTTGATCCTAGAGTGATCCCCCCAAAACCCGAACTGATGACTGCCGCCTCATAGTTCTTCCCCATGGCCCGGAACACCACCAAAAGAGTAAAGCCAATAGAAAGAATAACCTGGCTGACGATTACAGCACTCAAGAACAATATCGAACTCTGCAATTGCCACAACTGAAGCCCCATCAGTGCCATTGTCAGAAACATACCGAGGCACACATCTGAAATCAGAGATTGTCCAAGCTGGGCATTCTTACTGGCCTTTTGCTTTAATACCACCGACTTGAAGTTACCAATAATGATGCCAGCCAAGAGGCACGCAACAAACATAGGCAACTGAAGCCCCATAGAAGCAAGTCCCATGTCAACAAAGTAGCCCAGCATCAAACTCAAGTTGAGCATCAGCCATGCATACAAATAGCCGAAGTGATCCAGCTTAACGGTTTCATTGTGGCAAACACCAATATCCAACTGATGATCGGCATTGGCCTCTAAGCAGTACTTTTTAATCAGATAGTTAGCTATCGGTCCCCCGACAAGGCACGCAGAAATAAGCCCCAGTGTATTACTGGCGATACCAATTTCGGCGGCGCCTTCCATCCCCATTTCCGCAAACGCTGGCGACCAGGCCATGGTGGTACCCACACCGCCAATCAGGGAAATAGATCCTGCCATTAAACCCAATAGCGGTTCAAAGCCAAATAAAGACGCAATACTGACGCCGACAATATTCTGCAGCCCAATATAAACAATCGCCAACAACGTCAGTATCAGAAGAGGCTTTCCACCTGATAATAACGTTTTGATATTTGCACTCAATCCAATACCTGCAAAAAAGTACAGTAACAAGGTATCTCTTGCCCCGAGATCAAATTCAACTTTGGTTTCGAAAAAATAATAAAAAAAGGCTACCGAAATGGCACAAATAAAACCACCAATCACCGGTTCTGGAATACTATACCTCCTCAACACTTCAAAGCGCATAGTGGCAAACTTGCCTATAAATAATAAGCAAATTGCCAGCGTAAATGAAACAAAGCCATCAATCGCAATAGTCTGCATCGTCATCTACCTAAAATATAAAGTCATAAAATAATAAAGTTGAATAGAAAATTAACCAGTCGTTTTATTTTGTTAATAATTCACACCTATAACTTTTAATTAAATATACATGTGCTATGGTAATAATTAATTAATGATGGAATGTGGCCATGGAGTAGACAGAGCACATGCAAACAAACCTCGAGGATCTCGACCTAAACCTACTGAAGCTGCTTCGGGTGGTGGTGGAAACCCGTAACACGTCAACTGCAGCCGACAAGCTCGGGATCTCCCAGACCAGTGTCAGCCGGGGATTGGCTAAGCTAAGGGAAACCTTCGGTGACCAGCTGTTCATCCGCAAGGCACATGGTGTCGAACCCTCTGAGCTCGCCGAAAAACTGGCAGAAGCCGCAGAAAACATGCTTACCCCATTTGCGAACGTGCTTGACTCCTATCAAAGCTTTGACCCGCTTGAATATAGTGGCAGGATAGTTATTGCCGTTGAATTGAGCCTGCTTGAGACGTTTGGTCAAGGCATATATCGGGCCCTCAACAAGGCACTACCTAACGCCTGCCTTGAGCTTATCTATTGGCAAGAAGGATCGTTGCAAGACATTCTAGAACGCAAAATAGATTATATGGTTCACTATTCACCTTACCCTCTACCTCAAGAGCTTTATGTGCACCACCTTAGCATCATAAAAGTCAGTCTGGTTGCCAGGAAAAACCACCCAGTACTGAGTCAAACCAACGAACTCGACGCCATTGCGCACCTCCCACTGGTGAAACTCGTCTCCGATGCTGTCAACATTAAGCACGATCCTTATGACGAACTTTATCTAGACAAGGGGTACACCCCGAAAGTTGCGCTTAGAACACACAGCATTCCTATTGCTATCGATAAACTTGAGCACTCTGATGCCATCAAATTCAGTAGCAGCTATATCATGAGCCTGAGTGATAAATTAGCCTGTTACCCATTACCTAAAATTCCGGCAAATTTAAGAGAATTCAGCATATCTGGTAGCTACCTCCAATCCAAGCGAGGCTACCCGCTCAACCAGCACTTGCATCAAACCATGCAATCATTCTTCGACTCGGTCATTCAACCGCCGATGACTTGAATGCGTGTCAAATGCGTCCAACGGTAACCCGCTTTTGAGCTGCTGGTTACCGTTTTCTTTGATGACAGGCCTTAGAATTTATAGCTCAAGCCGACAGTCATCAGATATTCTTCACTCTCGTAGAAATCGATATTTGAAGTATTGAAATTAGCCCCGGCCAATGACACTAGGCTCCAGTTATCCCAGCCAGCAAAATCGGCATATTCATAAGCCAAAAATAGCTTGTAGCGGTTGTCTGAACGATCTTTATTGAAGATAGGGTTGGTACCATCATAGCTTCGGTGCGCATACCCGCCCGTCAATGCCAGCTTATGTGCGTCAACTGAGGTGAAGTACGTTACCTCCGTTTTGTATTGATCGAATGTCTCGGCTTTACCCTTCGCGTCTCGGTGGGTATAGGATACGGAAGAAACTAAACCAGAGCGCTCGCTCAGCATCGATTGGTACGAGCCCTTGATGTAGTAAGTATCATGGTCACGGTGCAGCGCCCGTTCCGCAATTTGCTCGTTATCCACTTCGGCAGAGGCATAGGCCATATCCAGCGACATACCGGTATTATTGATATTGTTGAGCTTCATACGAAACGCATGGCCTTCAATATCGGTTTTCTGTCGGCCGCTGCCCGTTTGGTAGGGATTGGCCCACACCTCACCAGATAAGACTGTCGGCAGGTAAGCTACGTCAAGCTGGGTACCATTGGCAAAGTCGTGCTGGTATCCAATCTCAAAGGCCAGATCACCCACCGCAAGATCGTCCCTTGAGGTACCAAGGTAAACCCGCTGCTTGTTATTGTCATCCAGTCGGTAACTCAGACTACCAAGCGGGGCGGCAATAAAATCATCGGTATGGGACCCCTTACTATTCAAGTCATTCAGGCGGGCATTGCCATCGGTGCTCAAATTCGAGTTAGTGGACATATAGCCCGTAGTCACTATGATTTCACCGCTCAGTCGAGAAGACTCATTAGCAAAACTCATGGCCGAAAAACCTGTAAGTGCAACAGCTGTATATAGATATAAATTTTTCATTATCATCTCTTATTGAATATGACCGTTCAAAGGCAGGGAAGTAATTAAGTGTGTGTAATATAAAAATGTAATAACAAAATTACCACGCATAACAGATATTCATTTATGAAAGTATTTATGCTCTAGATAGTTTCAAAATTGAATTTCTCATATTCATAGAATGGATGCACCGGAAGTGGTAGCTTTGCTCTACCGGAACAAATTTACAGAGATAAGTTATAATGTCATTCTACGGTACTCTTGAAAAAGATAACAGTATAAAAATCCACATTAATGACCGACCTTATAAAATACATGATAAAGGTGAAGGAGAGTGCGAGATCATTATCGTTGATCAATTACACCCCTATATACAAGATATAAAAAGCCAAACGCGCCCAAACAGAATTATTATAGTTGATATAACGCCAGCATGGGAAAAAACAATCAATGATATGTCGCTTGATTGTTTATTTGAGCTTGCAAAGGATATACACCTTCTCGCAGATATTTACTGGATAGACAAACTCCAGATTAAGGATTTGAGTAATAACCTTCAACTGGGTGAAATATTAAAATCAATCTTCCGTAATAGAATCAAAGATGAATTGGCGCTTGATTATTATTAGTCAATTATATCTACCCTGGCCTTCCCCTAATTCAATACCAACTTACTTTCATCGGCTAGGTTGGTGTTGCACTTTTCTGACCTGATGAGCCAACAACACCGTAACAGCCGACACCAAGGCCGCTTGAAATTCAGCCAACTCCAGATACGCAACACTCAGCCAAGTATCCACTCCAACCAGAAAATCGACTTGCCGTATGACCCTTTTTTTATCAAAGGTATTTTATCTGAGAAAATGTAAAAATTTTTGTTCAAATTTCGATATAATACCTCCGATAATCTTGTAGAGATTTGGATAGTACGTTAATGAACCAAACCCAGCAGTTGCTAGATGTTAGTACCAATGCTTTATTGCACCTCGAATTTCAGAAACTGGACAAGCACCTTACCTTAGCTGAAAGGAATAATATTTTAGTTAAGTACTTAAAACGTATAGCTAAATCAAACAGATACCGAGCCATAAAAAAAACAGCCAAGCAGTGGATCAATATTGGCCGACACCCTGAGGGTGATTTGGAAACCACTCTGAGCAATGAAGTAGAGCAACTCACCCAGACTTGCTCCACCGACTTGTACCGCTTTGTCGGGATGGTTGATGACATAGAATCTGAGCTGAAAACCAAAGTACAGTATTCTCAAGCGCACAAGATTGACCTGAATGCCCGCTACGGCAAAGTATTGGTCTGCGTGGTGGATGAAGATCTAAAAGCCAGCTTCGACGAAGAAGGCTTGATGACCAAGTCAACCCAAATCCTGTTTATTGGTAGTACTGACGACAAAGACACCTTCTCGGCTGTTATCGATAAATGTGATGACTTCCAATCCGTTATCGCTTACGAAGATGAAAACCACCTTCGCGTTGAGTTATTCAGGCTCTAGCTAGTACGCAAAAAGGAGGCATTGCAGCCTCCCCCGTTTCACTGGATTCGTTACCCCACTTAATCGACAAGGGTGAGCGAATCGAGGATCCCCTTGCCGCTGTGGATCCCCCCTTCGTTTTCACTCGCCGGTTTGCTGCGGATCAAATACCCCGCATACCCCTTTAGCTGTGTCACGGGCTCGCCATTGAAATAAGCCGTAAACAGGCCTATCTCGCTGACCAAATCATCCACTAATTTCTGGGTGCCATCCCGTACCGCAATCGTTGGCTTCTCGCGCTCATGGGGATAAAGACGCTGCATCAATGCCCAGGCATCATAGTCTCCAAACAACAGCTGAGCCAACTTAGCGCTGATATCCTCGCCAAATACACAGTGACCGCCGCCTTCTCCCTGATTCTTCAACACCCACTCATGCTTAATCGCCTGGGTATTGAACCACTCAATCGTGGTGTTATTGACTGGCTTCATCTCGGCCAACACGCTCTTCACAAGCAGAGCTTCCTCAAGGTTTAGCCCCCAGCGAGCATAGTCCTGAGCGGTCATCATCGTCAGCTGCATCTGCATCGATTTGCTTGTTGCAAGCTGTTGGCTAATAGTGGCATTGAGCGCGACATGGTGCTGTTCGATAAACAGCCGAGTCTGGCTCAAGGTATGACAACAGATAGATTCATTGAGCTCAGGCACCCAGTAGTCAGAGTACTGATAACCCGCCCGCAAGTAGGCTACATCGACGGCACCGACACCATCCAGCACCAACCGATGGTTCTCACCAGTCGAAAGCTGGGTACTCAATTGCTCGAAGGTACGGCGGACAGTACGCAAGCCGAGTTTCTGCAGCTCAACTTCAAGCAAATGCTGGTCGTACACGTTATCTTCATTCTTCTGCACAACCATCAAAAAGGTCGGTTTCCCCTTGGCATTGAAATCAGCCTGGATTTTTTTCGCCGCGGTAGCAATCGCGTAGGCCAACTGCACTAGGCCTTGGTTTTCCGCTGGCACAGCATGACTTTCCTCCAACCAATGTTGATACGTTGCGGGCCATTGGCTTTGCATATAAGCATGGAATTCTGTTGCACGCTGGCCAAACGGCCCCATACCAGCAGCAATGCCATTGAACTCAATAACTTTCGCACCATGTTGGCGATCATCCATGAAATCGGTACGCATCAACAACAGCGGCTGCCTGGCTGGATATCGTCTGTCGTTGCCGTCGCCGTGTGCCTGCTGGTGAAGCGACATCAGACGGCCAAAAAACGGGTCGGCTTTGGCCAAATCACCCAGTGATGCCTGGAGAAAATCATGGTCCTCCGATACCTGGCTGATCAGCTTAGTGATCAGCGGTGTTACCTTAAGCAGGTGCTCATACACGTCACGTTTCATTGTCATCGGCGCAATACTGAACGGACAGTGCCTTGCCGTATTATCAGCCTGCCTGAAAGCCACACCATGCATGATGGCCCACTCACAGGCATCCTCAATAACTTGCTGCGATAGCAAACTTTGCATTGCGTTTCTCATCTTGATCTACTCTTCAACCCTGCACTTAACAAATGCCCGTAGAATGGCTTCAACCATAAACGAGTAACGTCTGGCACGTGTCACTTAAATGAACTCAGGTTTATTGCATTTATTTCCAAAAGTATAGAAATATCATTAAAACACTCACAACGCCAGCGCTGGACGTGCCTGAGGAAAACCCAAACGATGAAAAAAACAGAATTTATTTTAAGAAAGGGGCGGACGAGCAATAATCTGCCGGTAGCGACCTTCAAGCACCAACAATAGGTTACTTATTGGTGCAAGCTCAGGCAATAGACGAGCAAGCTGCTTACAGGCATGCCTGTCATCAGGCTGGATCATTCACCGTATGTAAATCGGTATTGGCAAACACAAAGACATTATGTGCGACACCGGGTTTCGCCATTAGCCATGACTTCGCTGTTAGTGTGTATCAAGCACTTGGCTGGAAGCTCTACATCACTCATCAAGTGGAAAGTTTTGCGTAAAATACGAGAGCGAGAATTAGAATGTTATGTGCCGCGTTGAGACAACAACGGCACGGAAATGGTTAAATACTAGATAAATACAGTACGTAGTTAGGGGCTAGTAATCTAGCCAGTCATTAAAATCAACCCAAGATAAGCCCAGGTTTTTCATCTGCTCGACGTAAAGTTCATACTCGGCACATAGCGCATCTCGTTCGGTTGTGCGCCAGTTCGTTTCTTCTTTCAAACTCATAAATCCATCCTTGAATCCAAATGAAGGTTGAAACACCTACGGTCGTTTCAGACTACCACTAAGAAACGGGGTTGCAAACAAAAACGTTTCCTGTTCAATAAGCTAGACATACCATCTAGATCTAGTGATCTCAGAATTATTGAGCAGGATATTGTTTTATTCCCAGAATTCAGTGTTGACCTGTCTATAGCTTTACAGTTTAAACTTCTGCTATCAATTAACAGGAGAACTAAAAATGTATTACGGTATCTATGACAACAGCCAGTGCGAAGCAATTATCCAGCTATTTACCCAAACCTTCTCGGACTCAGAGGGCTCGAACGAAGGCGCAGCGATCGGCAAACTAGTCGAGGATTTGCTCAATACCACAGACAGCAGCGACCTCTTTGTCTTTGTTGCCGCAAAAGAAGACAAATTAGTCGGGAGCATCCTGTTTACCCGCCTGAAGTTTGAAACGGATAAAGCCGCCTTTTTACTGGCACCTGTCGCTGTCAGTACACAGAGCCAAGGCAAGGGTATTGGGCAGGCACTTATCCGCTACGGCTTGGAAACTCTTAAACAGCGAGGCGTTGAGATCGCCTTTACCTATGGTGATCCCAACTATTACAGCAGGGTCGGATTCGAACGCATTACCGAGCAAGAGTTCAAAGCGCCACTGCCACTTTCTTTCCCGCATGGCTGGCAGGCACAATCACTGACCGAACAACCATTGGAGGCAATTGCGGGAAGCTCTTCCTGTGTCACAGCGTTCAACGCACCGGGACTTTGGTAAATCAAGATCACACTTTTTTGCAATTAAATGTATTTACAACGCCGGTAAATCACGTTAGTTTAGCCCTGTCTGCTACTCAGACCGACATATGATTTTCAAAGGCTACACCTCACTTCTCGCCAAAGTTTGATGCTCCCCCAGAAGATTATCTCTATTAAATACCACTGCCACGCTAAGTTGCGAGCGCCTGTAGTGATGAGTCAGCGAGCTAGGTGAACTCCTGACGTGAATACCAGAGACAAGGTCAATGAGTAAACCGGAACAGCGAGTGCTGAATACCCGGCAAGACAAGCGCTGTTTTCAGCATTTGTACTCAATTTGATAGCCACAATCTCAGAGCAAGTTCCCCAGTGCTGGCAGACAAAGCAAACGCTAGCCGGGACAGAATGTAGAGTTTGGGCAAAAAGGTAAAATTATGATTTCACATACCGGTATTATCCGCAGCTACAACCCAACCAACCGTACGGGCCTTATCACCTGTGATCTAGGCGGAGACATTCGCTTCTTCGGTGCCAATATTGCAAGCCAAGGCCAACCTGTTTCAGGCAGCCTGGTAGAGTTTGATATGGACGACTCAAGCAACAGCCTACAGGCTGTCAAAATCCGCTTCGTCTAATAAGTAGGCAACAGCCGTTCGAATCACAAAAGCAGCGCTCAATGAGCGCTGTTTTTTTATCCTCTTTTCTTCGCTTGTTTAAACTCTTGCCTTTTCCACCACTTTACATTTAAGCATCAAGTCCCCACCGCCGATTACATCACGATGAATGTCCAACCATCCATACGCAACATCAGCCATAAAGTATGTCAGGGCAATGTCAGAGATAGCTTTTTCATGCTTTGATAAAGCAAAGCGAATCTAAGCTTTAAAAAATCAAACATACATCACAAAATGTGCATCTTTTACGCAAGAAAAGTGATTTTTTTGGGATCGAGGAACCTTTTTAACACATGCGAGGTCTCTTTATGGCAGACTATCGCACCTGTAATGGATGCATAGTTATAAACATTCAAAAAATCATCATCGTTATGGAGAGCGATACCAACACTCCGTAACCCAAGATAAAGAACCTTTATCAGAAATAAAAACGACGAGTTCTTTTACCATGTCTACGCAAAACTCGACGCTTTCTCGAAAGTGGATGTCGACCAAATTTTTAGGGATTGCTGGCTTCTCGCTGTTAACAATCGCAGCGCTGCTGACACAAACCAGCACCAACAACCGCACGGTTCCACTTAACCTTGCGGTCAACTCCACCCCGTGGGCACCCAGCGATCTTGCTGATCAGCCCGTCTATGAACCGCCGCGCTATGCCTATACCATCCAGAAAGGTGATACGCTTAGCCAAATTTTCTCCCGGCTAAACATTCCTCTACGGACGATCCAAGAGTTGCAGGAAGCCGATCTCAACCATTTGAAGATTGATACCCTACAACCGGGCAATACTTTGCGTTTTTGGGTCAATTCGGCAGAAAAGCGCCTGAATCGCTTAGAACTGGAATTCAACATTGCTCAAAAAGTCGCCTACCAGCGGGTAGAAGATAATGGTTTTGAGCTTGAAGAAGTCAATATTCCGGGTGATTGGGAAGATATCATCGCCAGTGGCGAAATCCACGGCAGTTTCTCGGTCTCAGCCCAGAAAGCCGGCTTAAACGCAACAGAGATTTATGAGATCACCAGCCTGCTAAAGGAAAAGCTTAACTTCTCCCGTGATATCCGCGCCGGGGACAAATTCGAAGTGGTTGTCTCGCGCCAGTCGGTCGATGCCCAAGTCACCGGTCAGCATGAATTACGTGCAATTCGTATCCATAGCCGCGGCCGGGCAACAACAGCTTACCTACACAGCGATGGTAACTTCTACGATGCAAAAGGCGAGAGCCTGCAGCGTGCGTTCCTGCGCTACCCTTATGAACGCAGCCGCACCTACCGGATCAGTTCAAACTTCAACCCTAAGCGCCGTCACCCTGTAACTGGTCGCGTGTCGCCGCACAACGGTGTTGACTTTGCCACCCCAACAGGTACGCCAGTAATTGCTACGGGCGATGGCGTGGTCACCCAAGTGGTCAACCATCCTTACGCGGGTAGATATGTGGTGATCCAGCACGGTACCAACTACCGTACCCGCTATTTGCACAACAGCAAGATCCTGGTGCGCAAGGGACAGAAAGTTTCACGCGGCCAGCGTATTGCCCTGGCCGGTGCAACGGGCCGGGTTACCGGACCACACATCCATTATGAATTCCTGATCCGTAACCGTGCCGTTAACCCAATGACCGCCAATATTCCAATGGCGTCTTCGGTACCGAGTAAAGAAAAAGGACAGTTCAAAGAGACGGTGGCACTGTACGACGAGATGATGGATACCCCAAACCGTTCATTACTCAGTATGGCCGATCCCGAACAAGAGCCGAAAGCTTAATAAAAGTCGGATATGATTTAAATAAAGGGGGAATCACACTTCCCCCTTTATTTTTATCTCATTGGTAGTCAGCACCCACTATCAGTAGATAGCTTCTACCTCATAGAAAACAACCTTGCCGCCAATATGGACTTCAGCCTCTTCGCCAAGCGTCAACCCCAGCAGCGCTTCGCCCAATGGTGATGACGGCGTGACGACAACGACCTCATGGTTTTCAAGCTTCAGCTTGATACCTCCCGCCGCAGGCCCAAAGAAAATCCACTTATCATTGTCGTCTTCATCAAGAAGATGGATCAGGCACCCCAATACGATTTCATCTAATGACTTTGGCAGCGCCGCTTTCAATTTATCATAAGCATTGATATCTGCCAGACACTCGGCAACTCGCTGTGACTGTCCGTGGGCTAGGTAAGCCGCCTCAATCGCCAACGTATCGTACTGGGTTTCCGCCACACTCTGATCGTCTGTCGCGGCACTATGTGCCTGATCAGCGGCATGCATAGCCCCATGGTAGGCTTGCTGTAGATCGTCAAGGATAAGATCAATGATCTGAAGTTTATGGCTGGAGTTCATGTTGATGTGTTTTCATTGAAGCTAGATGGAAATGAAAGTGTAACGTGGATTGATACAGCTACCTAATCATATACAGCAGGTTCGTCGAAAATCATTTAGGAATGCCTTGGAAATCCAAATTGCTATCATACTGCGCCAGCTTATTACTCTTGCGACTGAGCTTGCGAAACTCCGTTGGCGTCATTTTCATATAGCGCTGGAAGGTTTCATAAAAGCGGCTATTTGAATTGAAACCCACCGTTAGGGCAATATCGAGAATCGTTCGGTTGGTATCCGCTAGCAGTGCGCGGGCGTGGTTAATCCGCATCGAAGTGACATATTCCTTGATGGTCATCTTCATCACACTCTGGAACAAGTTCATCGCATAGTTGGTATGCAAGCCAACATGCTCCGCAATACTTTTTACTGTCAAAGGAGAATCATGATGACAAGCGATATATTCCAAGATTTTCTGCACATGGAATTGCGAGTGCTTGGAGAGCCCTTTCATACTCCCCTTGCTTTCCATGGTATGGGTCAGCTTCTCCCAGCCTGTTAGGCACACTCTTTTTAACATCAGGGACATTTCATCGGCCGCCAATTGACGAAAGCCAATGTCATTGCTTTTACTTTCTTCCATCCAGAATGCAATCTGCTGCTCGGTCACCAGATTTGGCAGCGCTGACTGCACCACTGTGCCATGGGTGATCTGATTGAGCAGGCTTTCGTCCAGAGGCCAAGCCAAGAAGTAATGAATGGGTATATTCAAGATCCCCATATTACTCGACTTACCGGGCTCGATAAGTTGGTGCGGTGTGGTCGCCCAAAAGATCCCGACATGACCATTGCTGATAGTAAACGGGTGGTCATTGATGACATAATCGACATCATCACCGAAGGGGATGTTGACTTCTATTTGGCCGTGCCAATGGTAGCAGGGCATGTGGTGCGGCTTACGCAACTCGATATGAATCGATTCATAAGAGGAAAATAAGCTCAGTGGGCCAACAGCGTCTGCATCTGAGGTATCTTGCGGATTCTCATTCTGGGCGATTTGCTTAGCCATTATTCCTCTGTATACCGGTCAGTTAACACCAGCGAATATACGACAATACAGACAGCCCTACCGATTATTATTCTGCAAACTGTGAAGTCCAGCCAAAAGCCCACGTTCACAAAATCGAGGCAAGCACTAACGCCACAATAAAAAAAGGCCATCAGAAGGTGCGATGGCCAAAAGTGCTAAAAAGATACGATATACCCAATTTTCCTAGCGTTCCTTGGGTTTGTCTTTAAAAGTACATTGCGATTTATACCCATAAACCTCGGCTAGGTAAAACAAGTATTTTTTATCGTTTATTTCTCATTTATCGCTGATATAACCCGCTGATGTCATTAGCTCCAAAACAATATTCACGTTATCACTCAATTGCTGCTCAACCCGCCCCGGGAATAACTCTTCCAATTTATCCAAACGATCAAACTCGGTATGCCAAATCTTGCCCCATCGGGTTTCATTCTCGCGATCACAGGCAGTTTTGTTTTCGGCATCGTAGCAGTCCCAAGCTGCAGGGTTAACCGTTTGCGAATAGCCGTCGAAACCCCACTTACCATTGATGTCAAAGTTGGTCGCTTCAACATACGCAATCGGAATACCGGCACAGGCAAAGCCCGCATGATCAGACCATGACCCAGTCTCCCCCTCTGGGTAGCCCGGGAAAGCAGGGTGAACGGTATACTGTCCCTCTTCGCCTTTGACAGCGATTGAAGCCTGTAGCATGGCATCCCGGACATGGGGTTGGGCATTGTAGTCTGCTTCACCCAAGCCCAACTTCTCACAGGTGGATTGATACTCAGCATAATCCGAGTGCGCAGCATGCACATAAACATAGTCGCCACCACCGACGGTATCGTAGTTAATCATGGCAATGACGTTGTCCAGTTGGTCGTTGTCCAACGCCTGGCGAACATAATGCAGCGAGCCGTTGAGGCCGTTTTCTTCCGCGCCGGGGAACAGAATACGTACAGTATAAGGCAGAGACTCTTGCATCAGGCTTTCGGCAATCGCCACCGCAGCAGCAACTCCAGCGCCATTATCGGTCGCTCCCAGTGAACCGTGATCAGAGCCGGTGGAGTCGTAGTGAGCGGCCAAAACGATGGTTTTCTCACTCGCCCCTTGCTTCTCAACAATAAAGTTTTTCGAGGAAAGTAGCTTATCGCCTTTTTGATAGGTAAAAGGCTGAACCTCAACGTCGTAGCCAAAGCCGGTTAACTTGTCGTACAGCCAGTTGCCCATCGCCTCTTCCTCTGGCGTGCTGGCTTCCCGCGCGCCAATACCCTCGATTTCATCGGCGATATCGACCAGATAGCCGGTCGCCTTCTTGCCGTAGTCGATGGATTCGGATCCAGAGTCGCTGTTACAGCCACTGAGTCCAATTAAGACCGAAAGGGAAAGTAAACTGATAATTCCTTTTTTCATGATCGCACCACTATCTAATTTCAAGTAATTGTTGTTATTCGAAATTAGTATCTAGTCTCAAGCGATAAAAACCGTGATTAATATCGCGAACGGATAAATTATGAGCAGAAAAAGATCACTTTGAGAACTCAGTCAATTAGGCATAAAAAAAATGGAAAAATGCTTATTCTTACGGCTTATCACCACCGCTCACCTCGGCCAAAACGATAAACTAGCTGGCCTGAAAATAAGTCATCGTTGGTTGAGAGTTTGCCGCTGTAGAAATGAACCCAGTCGGCCTGCAGCGCCCAATTACTGTTTAGTTTATAGTGTAAGCCAAGCCCGCCATTCACTTGGAATGTGGTGGTATCTCTATCTTTTTCCAGCAGGGTTTCGCCGATCCCAGCATTGATATAAGGACGTAAATCGTCATCAGTAAGGAAATAATATTGGAAATCGAAGCTGTAATTTTCATAGGTGATGCTTTCACCCGTTGTTTTACTGTCGGTGTCGATACGGGTATATTGCAAGCGAGATGATAGTGATGGCGTGTAGTACACACCCAGAGTGATCATCGGTGCCCAGCTATTTTCGATCCCCCACTCATCATCCAAATCCAGATAACGACCACCAACCGAGATACCGACGATACCGTAATCTACAGGATCATGAGTTGTGACGTTGCGAACCCGGGTATAACTGCGGCGCATTGCCGGGCTAGTTTCCCCCTCACCGAACTGGAAGTTCATATTCACATTGAACTGGGTATCTGTCTGGCCGTTAGGCAGTGCAACATCCTGATAGCCAATATATCCCGTCCCCGCCTTCACCACATCACGCCCCATCAGGTGGTTTACGCCGCGCCCCAGGCTATCAACCGGATCGAGCAAGAACAGGGCAGTACTTCCCATCCATTCGGAATCCCAGACTTTCCCCCCGCCCTGAATAATCTCGCGCTCTTTGTGGAAAGCCCATTCACCGTATACCCATCCCAGCACCGGAGTAACAACAAGATCCTGCACGGCAGGGATCTCGGCAAAAGCCTCTACACCATATTCCCAATAGAAGGTCGACATCATGAAGGAATAGACAAAAGCATCCCATTGCCGGTATCCCGACTTCCTCGCGATCTGGTAATACACCCCACCAAAGTAGGGGTGGCCGATATAGTTGATATACCACACATCCCTATCCCATACCGGACCGTCTTTGACATTGTTCCACCATTTTTCCAGCAAGCGGTCGTCGCTAGTATCCCAGTTCGAGATATCTTCCGGTAACAGTGCAATAAAACCAGCCACCCCCACGCCATACCAAAAAATTGATTTGGTTTGTGACCACATACGCGCCTTGTCCTCGCCATTCTCTCCCGAAAATAAAGCGACGTTATACGGCGAGTCATATACTGAGGCATCACGTGGCACCTGCTCCCAAGTAGTATTGGTATAGGGAGCACTCGAATAATGGGAGGTGTAAGAGGGTTGCTCTTGCGAGCCGTTTGAAAGAAAAAGAGGCTGCTGCTCTGTTGGGGCCTGCCCAACCTCAACATTGTCACCTTCTGCCACAACCACTGATGAAGCCAATGCTATTCCCACTGCCATTGCTAACCGCATTTCAATCTCCTTTCAAAACGACGCTCGGTTCAAGTACCAAAAGAACACTTTTATATTGGCTATTAATTTCAGACACTTAAAAACCGTACCTTTGAGTATAGTTAACAAAGCCCAAAGAGAAAAAATGCTTACAACCGATTATCAGTTCTCAGATCTGTCGCACAGAATCAAGGGCATGGCAGAAGAACAGCACCGACATCTACTTTGCCAAATAGCCAACAAAGTCGCCGAAAACCCAATTAATGCTAGCCTTTAGTTTGCAGTTAAAATCTATCCCCAGACAAATGGTAGGAATGAACATGAACATAATTGCTAAATCAGCCGTGCTTGCAATTTCAACCATTGCTTTCATTTCCCCCGCGGTCATCGCACAACAATTATCGGACGCCGATTTACAAGCAGCGATAGAAGCAAAATTAACCGAACAATTAAAAGATGAGAAAGTAGCAGCCCACACAGCTGACTTTATTATGAAAAACCTACTGACCTGGCAAGGGGAACCCCTATCGCTTGATCAAGCAGACAGTATTATTGCCTATGCCTTTGGTAACCGAATTGCCGAAAATGGCAACCAGTCGCCCGGTCCGATGAACAAAGCGCTGGCAGATACGGTTGTGGAGATTTACAAGCAAACCGGCAAGCCGGTATATGCCCAGTGGGAAATTGCCCAGGAAATTGGAGATCGTATTGATGAAAAGGATCTCACTGCCATCTATCCCAAAGTGGGCGCTGACGGCACCATCATCTACCTCAGTACGATTGGCGTTGCCGAAGAGATAGTTAAACTGGCCGGAGGAACTGATAAACTCGGTAAAGCCGTTGTGGTCGGTTTCTATGAGCACAGCCTGCGCACTATCAACACCTCAAAGGATGCCGGTATCGATGCCTATGCCCCCGAGGGGATCGAGCTGCCGAACGACTACGACAAGGAGTCAGGCCAGCCTTGGACCCGAGACCCGCTGATCTTTGTCATGCATGAGATCCGCAACCGGGGCACCAACGAGCGCACACGGCTCATCGAACAGGCTAACCAGGAAAAATAACTCGCTTGTTTCTAGTCCCCCGCAAGCGGGGGACAAAGGAAATTTACATTGTAAAGTGACGGCATTAATTGCAGATAAAGGATATCTGACAGAGGTGTTAAAGAAAGGAACCGAGCAAGCGAAGGAAGAATCGCAACAAACACTCGATAAAGTAAAAACGGCGTTTGGGCTGAATTTGCTATGAAATAAATAGCCATACCCTGTTATCTCAGGGTATGGCTAAAGACATTACTGCGCGATATCGAGCATGTTATTTTTCACGCCGTTGGTGCGAAACCACCCCGCGATACTGAAGCGCTCGACATTGGTCGGCAGTACCTCATGAGGAAACTGCTCGGACAGGAACACAAACAGGCGGCCTGATTTAGGCGCTAGCTTCATCAATTCCTTGTCATCCAAGTCATAGACCACCAGCTCGCCACCATCCTGTTCATCCCAGCTGTCATTCATATAGAACACTGTCGTTAAGCGGCGATTCTCATTGCCACGAAAACAGTCTAAATGCTTCTGGTAGAAGTCACCTTTTTCATACTTGGCAAAATGGGCTTCATATTCAAATAGGCCGAGAAAAAAGTGCTGGTTGACCTCTCGGCGGATAACTTCCATACGCTCCAGGTAATCTTGTACCGCGATACCTTGATCTGCCGCTAGCCAATGAATTTTGTCACTACGAATCGATGATTCACGAGCCACTTCATCGTTACGGCCAATTCGGGCTTGGGTCCATTGCTCCGGCAAACACAATTTGAGCTCACTCACTTGCTCAGGGGAGAGAAAGTCATCCCAAACAAAATATCCCTGGGTCGCCAGCGCATCGATTAACTTCTGCATCACGTTTTCACAAAATTAGAAAAGAATGCGCGTTATATAACCAATCTCACAGAGCGACAATTCAGATGTTTAATCCTGACGATGAGAATTACTTCCAGCCCATTATCCAGCGGCTGCTATCTTTGAGCTCACGCCAATCAAGCTCAAACATTCGATGATTGATCACCGCTTGAATTAGGCAGTAGACGACTTTTTGGTTGTCGTCATATTCCACATCGATCACCATAAAATGCTTCTCTCGCCCTTCGACTTCCACTTTGGTCCATTTGCTTCCATAAAGGGATTTAGGGTGTACCCGATTCATGGGGAGCCTCCAACAAAACGCTTTTACCACAATACGTAATCTAAACGACCATGGTTTTCTGCTCAAGGGATGACTTTAGGTTCTAAAGTCATTGTGAGGATGTATAGGGGGAAATTTCGCGAATGCTGCAAGGTAAGCGCTTCAGGAGAAGATTCTGCAATACAAGAAAGAACAGCACTCCGGGCCATCCTTCAGCCTTCCTCTTTCCACCAAGTCATCACATCACCTAAAGCGGAATGAGGAAGGCGCGGTTTATATCAGGCTTTGTTCTTAATTAAAGATTACAACGAAAGCCTTTCACCCATTTCTCGGGCCATGGCGTCATCAACCACAGGCTGCACCGTGATCTCCATTTCACTGTTCCACTTCAACGCATAAGCGGTCACGGCCTCGATACTGTCAGATTCTACGATACACACGCCCGTGCCACTGACCAAGTCATGCCAGCGGCCAACCAACTTGATATCCGGCCCCATCAGTGCCTTGTCTTGCTCTTCTGTCAGTTTGGAAAAGTGCGCCAGCACAGGATGCAACCGCCCTTGATAAAGCTGCCAAGATATCAGGAAAGTCATGGAATACCTCTTCAATCACATATCAAACGTGTTGAGAGTATAGTCACTGATACCCAGCCTATATCTTTATTGCTGGGTATCTACATTTGCAATATGGGAATCAATTTGGGAGGAATAAATGGCGATAATACTTCATTAGCGATTTTCAAAGAAAAACAAAGCATTGGATATACTGGAAGAAGCGCGTGCGTTTCATTCTACGCACTTTGTCTAGCGCCTCATCTTTTCTCAACTGTTGGCTATCGCACATTGCATCGATATATGAACGATCTGTTGAGCTCAGGCGGTATATCTCACGCTCAATAATAGTAATGCACTCTGACTTGGTATAACCAAGCGCCTGCAACTCATGGACGGCTGGCATATCAATACTGGACAGTTTCATTATTTTCTCCTTTACAGAGAAGTTAGAAGTACACGGCTTATATCCAGCATAATTTATGCCGATAGTTCCCCATTTTGTGAAAACCTACCCAAGCCTAGTGCGTCTGACAATCTGATGACATACCTATCTGCACCATTCTATATATTCCGCCAAAATAGTTTCGGCAGGATTTATCATGAAAAGCAATAAGTTACTCCTACCTTTGGTACTGAGCAGCATCCTTGTTGGCTGTGGCTCCGACAATAATGACAATGGCGGAAACGTACCGGGGCCAACAGACGCCACCTTGAACTTTGGCGTGATCAATCAGCTCAGCTCCCCGGCAAGCGCCAGCAAAAGCCTAATTGAGACAAGTGATTACAGCAGTACAAACTGCAATCACGGCAAATGTCTCGATGACATTGACGAAGCCGTCATCGCCTTCAATTATGTCTACCTGAAAAAAGTCAACGGCAACGGCGGTGACGACGCCACCTGCGATCAGACCGGGGAGTGCGAGGCGTACCACATCACTTTCGAGCAAGAAGCCAATGAGCTACGCATGATCGATGTCATGAATGCCAACGGTGACAATGCCTACCCGCTTTTCCAAGACTTGAAACTATCGCCGGGTGACTATGAGATGTGCCTGTATATCAATGGTAAATACGAAAGTGGTACGCAGGTAGAAGTTGACTATGACTCACACGTCCGTGATATCGACGGTAGCTATCTTTACCTAACCACACCAAGCCAGGGTTCGTGTGCCGGTGCCAAGCCGCCGCAAAATGCCCGCCCAACCGGCCGTCTGGTCAGCCAGCCGTTTACGGTACAAAAAGGCTACAACAACCTGGCATTCTGGTTTAACTTGGAAGAAACCCTTCAGTACAATAAAAACCATGACTGGCGCTTCCTCGGCAACAAAGATTTCGAAATCGTCCATGTCGATGATATCGCCCCGCGACTAGGCCATATCCGCGGTACCATTGACATCGACACCATCCAAAGCGTGTGTCACGACAACAACTTAGATGCTGTGGACGCGGTTTACCTGTATCGAGGCGCTACCGAGCAAAGCCAGATGCTAGGCTTCCACGATCCGAGAATCGGTAATGAAGGCGAACGCCGCCCAGTAGAGTTGGCTGCAGTTGCAGTTCCTCTGGTTGAAGACCCATCGGGTATGCAGGCACAATTCAGCTTCAGTGATGTGTATGCCGGAGAGTATGCCGTCGGCTATACCTGTACCGCCCAGCACGACACGGAAGAAGCGAATGGGTCAGGCTTTGAAATCTACGACTCGATCAACAACATCATCGTTGAACCGGGCCGAACCATCGGCGTGACATTTTCTCTATAAGCCATAGACATAGACATAGATTAACACCAAACAAAAAGGCCGCACCCGCGGCCTTTTTCTTACCCCGTCCCGTGGCACAGTTGCTAGCCAATATTGATATCGCCATTTCGGACCATTTTGCAAAACTGCGAGTAATCGTGGCTATAGGCACAAAATGCTTGAGGCAAGGTCGAGCCCGCCAGAAAATCATCAAATGCTTTGCGGGTGTCATCTGGCAACCCGGTCGGATCAACGACTTTGAACGGCGTATCCGGAATCGTAAATTCTTTCAGCTCAGGGAGCATGGAGTCAAAATCTGCAGCCATAGGTTCATCACCCTCAACAGTTGTGTTCATGATGCCTTCTGAGTATAGCCAATGCCACTGAGCTCAAAGCTCCTGTTTGTTGCCGTGTATCTTTTCGATCAGATAATCAATGAACACCCGCACCTTGGGTGGAACCATCTCCCGCTTGAGATAGATGGCATAGGTCGCCGTTGGCGTCGCCTGCGGACTGAAGCGATATTCCGCCAGCACCTGTTGCAAGCGGCCATCTGCCAGCTCGCTGGCAACAGCCCAAAGGGGAATGAGCGCAATCCCGCAATGGCTGAGCAACAGTTGTTTCTGACCGTTAACCGTATTGACCTCTAGCCCACCGCCAATAGACAACTTCTCCAGCTCTTCGCCGATCAAATACCAATGCTGCCATCCGGCATAGCCGTATCGAATACAGTGGTGCTCCGTTAAATCCTGCGGACAGTTCAGTTCTGGTGCCAGCTCGAGGTACTCGGGGCTGGCACAGAGAATAAAATCATTGTTCTGCAGCTTCCTGGCGACCAGCGAAGAGTCTGCCAGCTCCCCGCTTCGGATCGCCACATCAATATTGTCTTCAATGAGATCTTTCACCCGCTCGCTCAACTCGATGCGGATATCCACCTCGGGATAGCGCCGACGGAACTCGTTGATCAATGGCAGAAGGACCACTTCGCCATACCCCACCGTGGCACTGACCACCAGCTTGCCCTTCGGGATATCCTGCAGATCATTGATGGTCCTGCGCGCTTCATCGAGACTGGCAACAATATGCTGAGAATAACTGTAAAAGGTCTGCCCGGCTTCGGTGAGCGATACCGTTCGGGTATTGCGGTTAATCAGCCGAACCCCAAGTTCCTCCTCCAGCGCCGCCAATTGGCGGGAAACCGAAGAAGGCTGGACATCAAACACCCGGCTGGTTTCAGAAATACTGCCGGTTTCCACCACGGCATTAAAATATTGCAGTCGTTTGATCATCTTTACCTCCAATCACGGAGCAGTATTCTACCTAAGCATATTTTGCATAAAAGACAAAATATACTTGTCTTTTAATGCATGGATTGCAGTTAACGCAATCAATAGACTGGCCCCGCTTCAACAAACGAGGGTTAAACAATGAAAGCGATGATTATTGATTCACTGGGCGATGCCAATGTATTCCGACAGGTCGAGCGTGATAGGCCCAAGGCAAAAGCAGGCCATTTGGTGGTCGAGGTAAAGGCAACCAGTGTCAATCCGCTTGATACCATGCTTCGCTCGACGGAGACGCCATGGTCAGCCAACCTACCGGAGATCCTGCACGGTGATGTCGCCGGGGTCATCGTCGAAGTGGGCGAGGGCGTTGAGCAGTTCAAGGTCGGCGAGGAAGTCTATGGCTGCGCCGGCGGTATCGCAGGCACCAACGGGGCACTTGCCGAGTACATGCTGGTCGATGCCGATTTGATGGCCCACAAACCCGAAACGCTGTCGATGCGCGAGACGGCCGCACTACCACTGGTGTCAATCACCGCCTGGGAAGCACTCGTCAGCAAGATGATGATCAAACCCGGTGACAATGTACTGATCCACGGCGCAACCGGCGGTGTCGGCCATGTTGCGGTGCAGCTGGCTAAAGTGCTGGGGGCAACCGTCGCCACCACCTCACTGGCGAAAAACCTCGACACAGCCAGCACATTGGGGGCCGACCATGTGATCAATGCCGAACAGCAATCGGTCGAAGCCTACACCGAGCAGCTCACAGGCGGATTGGGCTTCGATGCCGTCTTCGACACCATTGCCGGCGACCACATCCAGAACAGTTTCAAGGCAGCCCGCTACAACGGCAAGGTCGCGACCATCCTGCCAATCAGCGATCCGCTGCAGGTCGCCCTGAAAGGATTGAGCTTCCACAGTGTGCTGATGCCGATCCCTCTGGTCTATGGCATCAACCGCAAGGCGCACGGTGAAATCCTGGCCCACATTGCCAAACTGGTCGACGATGGACAGATTAAACCTCTGGTTGACGACAGCCAGTACAGTATTTGGGACGTTGCCCAGGGCCACCAGCGTTTGGAATCCAAGCAAGCTGTCGGCAAAGTTGTGCTAACCGCCTAACTAGATTCGGAACCCCTCACTGCTGTTGCCAGCTGAGGGGATTTTTTGTCTGTACCTTGAACAAGAGCTAGATCAAGCCCCTACATCACCTGCAGTTTAGGCCAATGTTCAAGCCAGTTCTTGCCGTTCAGCCGTTCGGTAAAAAGCGAATACGGACGTTTGGGGTTGGGGGTAAGCTGCAACTCAAACAATGATTCAAAACCAAAAGCCGCGATGCATTCATACTCCCCCTCGCCGGTAAGCCGAACGCCTACCGCCGTCTCTTTTTCAGGCCAATAACTCATCGCATCCAATGTACTGGAATACGGGGTGTCGCCATTGCGCAGATGCATCCGTGCTTGGTTGCGCACCTGCCAGTGGCAATCCGGCAGCATCTGCGTCAGTTGACGCTCATAAAACAGATATTGATTGGGATCGTCTTCATCGGGGTCGAAATACACCACATCGACATCATTGAGCGGTGTAGGCTCGCTATAGTCATGCAGGTGATCCCAAACCAGATTGCGGACAAACCCCGCTGCCAAGTAGCATTGCGGCAGGTTTAGCTGGCGAGCGCATTGCAGCGCCCTACACCTATCGGCATCTTGAATAAGCCACTTAGCAATCCGTGCTTCTGCCCACATACAGAGAGAGCTCCCTAGACGATCTTGACCCCCGCCGGCATCGCACGCTCGGGGGTCAGGAGTACACTTTCCGACTCATCATCGGTTTCGGCACAAAGCAGCATACATTCAGACGTTTCACCGCGCATCTTGGCTTTGGCCAAGTTGCACAATACCACCACCTGCTTACCCATCAACTCTTCTTCCGTGTAGTATGGCACCAGGCTGGTCACGGTCTGCAACGTTCGCTCGCCGACATCGATTTGAACAATATACAGCTTGTCGGCATTTTGGTGACGAGCCACTTCGATGATCTTACCGGTTCGGATCTCCAGTTTGGCGAAGTCAGAGTAAGCAATGGTTTCCATGATGCATTTCCTTATAAGTAAATTTTACTAAAACACCTTTAACTTACCAGAACCCAGGCAGATGGCAAGCAGTCACGTTCTTTTTTTGACCCATGCGCGCACAGTGCCATCAAGTCGGTTATTAGGTAACGTATTATACCCATTGGTAATAATCAAAAATGCGATGTCACCGCTGAATACCTCTCAGTTATCAATCATCCACTTAGCCGTATCGCCCGCGGTTTATTTGAAATGATTTTAGTAAAACGTAGAACTTCACCAACGAGTTTGTTTACAATAAGTCAATTGATAGACCGCTCACGGTGAGTGAGCCTTGCCAATGGATACAAGTAAATGGCGACACTGAAAGATATCGCGACGGAAGCGGGCGTATCTCTGGCGACGGTATCTCGCGTTCTCAACGACGACCCGACTCTCAGCGTTAAAGAAGAAACCAAGCACCGGATTCTCGAGATCGCTGAAAAGCTGGAATACAAAACCAGCACCTCCAAGGCCCTGGCGACCAGCAAAAAACAACAGCAGCACTTCTTGGCTGTCTATAACTACAAGCAAGAAGCTGAGGTTAACGACCCCTATTACCTCTCTATCCGCTATGGTATTGAGACCCAGTGCGGCAAGTTAGGCGTTGAGCTAACCAACTGTTACAACGGGGAAATTACCAATGAAAACGGTAAGGTTAGCGGCATTATTCTAGTTGGTCGTAACAGCTCGAAAGTACTCGAGAAAGTAAAAACGCTGTCGGACAACATCTGCTTTGTGGATTTCAGTGATCCCCACTCACCTTATGACTCTGTCGATATTGACCTGGCAAGGGTCAGCAAGGAAATCACCGACTTTTTCATCGAACAGGGCTACCAGCGAATTGGCTTTATTGGCGGGCAGGATCTACCGGATGTGGCCGATATTCGCGAAGAAGCCTTTGCGGAATACGGCCAGCTTAAAGGCGTCGTCTCCAGCAAGGATATCTACCGCGGCGACTTCTCCAGCTCATCCGGCTACAAGTTAGCAATAAAAATGCTTGCGACCGGTGATTATCCGTCGGCCTTGTTTGTGGCTTCAGATTCCATCGCCATCGGGGTATTACGGGCAATTCACGAGCACGGCCTTAAGATCCCTGACGATATTGCCCTAATCAGTGTCAATGATATCCCAACCGCGAAGTTTACCTTCCCGTCACTGTCTACGGTTCGTATCCACTCTGAAATGATGGGTATTCAAGGGGTTAACTTGCTGGTTGAAAAAATCCGCGACGGCAGGACATTACCGCTGCAAGTGTATGTGCCAAGCAAGCTCAAGTTGCGCGATACCACGAAGTGATTTATAGCTTTTACATTACGGCTTAATATCTTATAAGGCGCTGATATACAGCGCTTTTTTTGTATCGCTCTTCAAAGCCTGCCCACCAGTCAGTCCCCTCTCCCACTCACTCTGCTAGGTAAAACCGCTTCTCTGTCAATTTTCTTAATCACCATCACACTATTGAGCGAACCAACAGTTAAAACCGTGATCAAGTTAAAGCATCGAAGTTTTACCGATTCAATTTAGTAAAACTTTTACTAAACTGATTCCCAAGTTACCTGGCCAACATCCTGGTCATGGCAAAAAATACATCGGTATCGAACCGGAGGCATTTCGTGAACAACTGGGAAAACTTCCTTCACCTACATGAGAACCGACTTGCACCACGTGCATACTTCTTCTCGTACAACTCCCTCTCCAGCGCACAGACTTTCCAGCGAGAGCTAAGCAGCCACTACATGCTGCTCAGCGGCCAGTGGCAGTTCCAATACTTTACCCACCCGCTGTTGGTGCCAGAGGCGTTTTACTCCCAGCCAATGGCTGACTGGGGCCACATCACTGTCCCTAACATGTGGCAGATGGAAGGCCATGGCGATCTGCAATACACCGACGAGGGTTTCCCTTTCCCTATCGATGTCCCGTTCGTCCCAACCGATAACCCAACCGGTGCTTACCAGCGTACCTTCACACTGGGCGAAAACTGGCAAGACAAGCAGACCATCATCAAGTTCGACGGCGTCGAAACCTACTTCGAAGTGTACGTAAACGGCGAATACGTCGGCTTTAGCAAAGGCAGCCGCCTGACCGCCGAGTTCGACATCAGCCAATACGTTAAGCAAGGCGACAACCTGCTTTCGGTACGTGTGATGCAGTGGGCTGATTCCACCTACATTGAAGATCAGGACATGTGGTGGACAGCCGGGATCTTCCGCGATGTGTACCTTGTCGGCAAAGAGCTGGTGCATGTCCAGGACTTCACGGTTCGCACTGATTTTGCAGAGAACTACCAGCAAGCAACGCTATCTTGCGCAGTCGAGCTCGAAAACCTGTCTGCAACTCAGGCATCAGGCCTTATGTTGGATTACGCGCTGTATGACAAGGGCCAGATCATTGCCGAGGGCGCATGCCCTGAGCTGACTATCGATGCCAATTCACAGGTACAGGCACAGACACAATTTGCCATTGAGCTCGATAACCCGACTCACTGGACAGCCGAAAATCCTTACCTTTACCAGCTGATCCTGACGCTTAAGGACAATCAGGGCAACACCCTGGAAATCATCCCACAGCGTGTCGGCTTCCGTGACATCAAAGTGCGCGACGGCCTGTTCTACATCAACAACCAATACGTCATGCTGCATGGCGTCAACCGTCACGACAACGACCACCTCAAAGGCCGTGCTGTCGGTATGGATCGCATCGAAAAAGATCTGATCCTGATGAAACAGCACAACATCAACTCGGTCCGTACCGCGCACTACCCTAACGACCCGCGCTTCTACGAGCTGTGTGACATTTACGGCCTGTTCGTCATGGCTGAGGCCGATGTCGAAACCCATGGCTTTGCCAATGTCGGCGACCTGAGCCGAATCACCGATGATGCCGAGTGGGAGACCGTCTTCGTAGACCGTGCAGTGCGCCATGTCCACGCCCAGAAGAACCACCCTTCAATCATCATGTGGTCACTGGGTAACGAGTCTGGCTACGGCTGCAACATCCGCGCTATGTATAGCGCCACCAAGGCGATTGATGACACCCGTTTGGTGCACTACGAAGAAGATCGCGACGCAGAAGTGGTTGATGTGATTTCAACCATGTACTCCCGCGCCCAGTTGATGAACTACTTCGGCGAGCACCCGCACGAGAAGCCTCGCATCATCTGTGAGTATGCCCATGCCATGGGTAACGGCCCGGGCGGCCTGACCGAATACCAAAACGTGTTCTACCAGCACGACCATATCCAGGGACATTACGTGTGGGAATGGTGTGATCACGGCATTCTGGCCCGTGACGAAAACGGCACCGAGTTCTACAAGTACGGCGGCGACTACGGCGACTACCCGAACAACTACAACTTCTGCATGGATGGCCTGATCTACCCAGACCAGACCCCGGGCCCAGGCCTGAAAGAGTACAAGCAAGTGATCGCACCGGTGAAGATCCGTGCTATCGACGAACAGGCTGGCAAGTTCCTGGTCGAGAACAAACTGTGGTTCTCCGATCTGAACGACTACACCATCACCGCCGATATCCGCGCCGAGGGCGAAACCCTGCGCACCGTGCAGTTCAAAGTTGAAGATCTTGCTGCCAACACAAGCCGCGAAATCACGATTGCTATCCCAGAGCTGGACGAGCGTGAAGTGTTCATCAACTTCACGGTGCGCAAAGACAGCCGCACGCTGTACAGCGCTGCCAACCACGAAATTGCGGTTTACCAGTACCCGCTTAAAGAAAACACCGCGACCGAAGCGCGCTTTATCAATCACAACGCCACACCGCTGATGGTGGAAGAGAGCCGCCTGAACACAGTGATCTCCGGCAACAACTTTGCGCTGACCTTCTCGAAGATCAACGGCAAGCTGACCTCGTGGGTGGTCAACGGTGAAGAGCTGATCAAGTCAGAGCCTAAGCTGAACTTCTTCAAGCCGATGATCGACAACCACAAGCAAGAGCACGAAGGCCTGTGGGAGCCAGCCCACCTGCAAATTATGCAGGAGCACTTCCGTAGTATCAACGTGGTTAAAAACGCCGACGCCGTTGACATCACCACCACCAGCATCATTGCTCCGCCGGTGTTTGATTTCGGCATGCGCTGCCAGTACCGCTACCAGATCAACGCCGCAGGCCAGCTCAATATTGAACTGAGCGGCGAGCGCTACGGCGACTACCCGCATGTCATTCCGGTTATCGGTCTCGACTTGGGGATCAACAGCGACTTCGACCAGGTGAAGTACTACGGCCGCGGCCCGGAAGAAAACTACCAGGACAGCAAGCAGGCCAACCTGATTGATATCTACCAGAGCACCGTTGCCGACATGTTCGAGAATTACCCGTTCCCGCAAAACAACGGTAACCGCCAGCATGTTCGCTGGGCAGCCCTGACCAACCGTCACGGTGCCGGCCTGTTGGTCAAGCCGCAGCAGGAAATCAATTTCAGTGCATGGTTCTACACCAACCAGAACCTGCATGAAGCCCAGCACACTATCGAGCTGGTCAAGAGCGGCTATATCACCCTGAACCTTGACCACAAGTTGATGGGCCTCGGCTCCAACTCGTGGGGTAGCGAAGTGCTCGACTCTTACCGTGTCTACATGGATGAGTTCCGCTACGGCCTCACCCTGATGCCACTGCAAGCCGGTGATTGCAGCGCGCAAGCCATGGCAGGCCATGACTTCGGCAACGGCTTTTTCACCGCTCCATCAACCCAAGACAACCAGTAAACGAGGCGACAATCATGATCGTGCTAGAGAGCCTAGAGCAATTCAAAGAGGTATACCGCGATGGCCGTAAATGGAATCGCTGTGTCGAAGCGATTGAAAACATCGCCAATATCAAAGATGGCGTAATGCACTCCATCGGCGATTCGCTGGTTTACATGATTGAAGACGGTGTTGCCCGCAACACCGGCACCTTCGAAGGCAACCGCCGTTACTTCGATGTGCACTACTACCTGGAAGGCCGTGAAACCGTTGAGTTCGCTGACAAGTCAGAGCTTGACGTGGTGGAGGCCTACCGCGACGAAACCGACCGCGAATACCTGCAAGGTGCCGGCGAAACCCGCGAGCTGTACGAAGGCCAAGTGGCGATTTGCGACAACCACAAAGCGTATCGCTTCCACGGTGACAACCGGGTACGCAAGGTCGTGCTGAAAGTGACCATCGAAGATGGCTACTTCCTTAACAAGTAAACAAGACATTCAAAAAAATAATAACAGAAGGGCCCGGCCTCGGCCGGCAGCCCTTCCAATACCCTAGATATAACGTGACTCTTCGGAGATTAAAATGTCTGATACAAAACGTAATACGATAGGCAAATTTGGCTTGCTCTCCCTGACATTTGCGGCAGTGTTCAGCTTCAACAATGTCATCAACAACAACATTGAGATTGGCTTGGCCTCAGCGCCGATGTTCTTCCTGGCCACGCTGTTTTACTTCATTCCGTTCTGCCTGATCATCGCGGAATTTGTTTCGCTCAACAAAGATTCAGAGGCTGGGGTCTATGCCTGGGTGAAAAGCTCGCTGGGTGGCCGCTGGGCGTTCATCTCGGCCTATACCTACTGGTTCGTTAACCTGTTCTTCTTTACGTCGCTGCTGCCAAGGGTAATCGCCTATGCGTCGTATGCCTTCCTCGGTTACGAATACATCCTGACGCCGTTTACTACCACGGCGCTGAGTATGATCCTGTTCGCCTTCGCCACCTACGTTTCGACCAACGGTGCGAAGATGTTAGGTCCCATCACCTCTGTGACGTCCTCCCTGATGCTGCTGCTGACCATGTCCTACATCCTGCTGTCGGGCGCCGCACTGATCGGGGGGGTACAACCTGCTGATCCTATCACTGTTGAGGCAATGATCCCGGAATTCAGCTGGGCCTTCCTCGGTATTACCACCTGGATCTTCATGGCAGCCGGTGGTGCCGAATCCGTCGCGGTTTACGTTAACGACGTCAAAGGCGGCTCCAAGTCTTTCGTCAAGGTGATTATCGTGGCGGGCATTATCATCGGTGCCCTGTATTCCGTGGCTTCTATCCTGATCAACGTGTTCGTATCAAGCGACGCGCTGAAATACACCGGCGGCTCGGTGCAGGTGTTCGAGGGTATGGCCAGTTACTTCGGTCTGCCGGAAATCCTGATGAACCGCTTTGTCGGCTTGGTGTCCTTCACCGCGATGTTTGGCTCGCTGCTGATGTGGACGGCGACCCCGGTAAAAATCTTCTTCTCTGAAATCCCTGAAGGCATCTTCGGCAAGAAGACCGTCGAGCTGAACGAAAACGGTGTGCCTGCCCGCGCGGCATGGGTGCAATACGCCATTGTCTTCCCGCTGATGGTGATCCCTACACTGGGCTCGGATACGGCGCAAGACCTGATGAATACCGTGATCAACATGACCGCTGCGGCTTCAATGCTGCCACCGCTATTCATCATGCTGGCCTACCTCAACCTGCGCCTCAAGCTCGACCACCTGGAGCGTGACTTCAAGATGGGCTCGCGCAAATTAGGTATCGCCGTGGTGTCGGTTCTGATCGGTATCTTCTCGATCGGATTCCTCGCGTCTACCTTCCCGACCGGCGCAGACATCATGACCATCATTTTCTACAACGTGGGCGGCATCGTGATCTTCCTTGGCTTTGCCTGGTGGAAGTACAGCCAGTACGAGAAGTCCCTTGGTGATGAAGAGCGGATGAAAGAAGCCGCACCGACATTAGCCACGGAGTAACCCCAAAATCAAATGGCAGAGGAAGCCCATTGTGCTTTCTCTGCCAAGCAAGGCAAAGGCAACAGATAACTAATTGGACTTCGCAACCAAGTGCTGTTATACCCAAGTAACCGTCGGACACCTCCAGGTTACTTGGGTATAACCACACAACATCAGTCCTAACAGACACAAAATAACGGAGGACACAATGTCTGAATCCTTACGCGGCACGATTGGCAAATTTGCGTTGCTATCGATGACCTTTGCGGCAGTTTTCAACGTGCGCAACATCGTAAACAACAACATCGAGCTCGGCTTGAGCTCCGCGCCCATTTTCTTGCTGGCTACCGTGGTCTACTTTATCCCGTTCGTGTTCATTATTGCCGAGTTTGTATCGGCCAATAAGAACTCCGAGTCGGGAATGTACGACTGGCTGAAAAAACCTCTGGGCACCAAAGCAGCTTACCTTGGCTCTTTCCTTTACTGGTTCGTTAACCTGTTCTGGTTCGTATCGCTACTACCGAACGTTATCGCCTATGCGTCCTACGCTATGCTGGGTTACGAATACACCTTCTCGCCAATGGTCACCTCGCTAATATCAATCGTTTTGTTTGCGGCGGCTACCCACATCTCCACCAAAGGGGCGTCTTGGCTGGGTAAAATCTCCGAGATAGTGGCCTACGGCGTATTCGCGTTGTTCGGCATCTATGTGCTTGGTGCTTTAATGGCACTGAGCGGCGACTATACGCCAGCCCAGCCAATCACCATGGAAGCCATGAGCCCGACCATCAACTGGGCAACGCTGGGTATTATGTGCTGGATCTTCCAGGCAGCAGGCGGCGCTGAAACAGCGGCAGCCTACCTCAACGACGTGAAAGGCGGCCACAAGTCATTCATCAAAGTCATCATTGCCGCGGGTATCGCAATCGGCGCGATGTACGCTGTGGGCTCATTGCTGGTCAACGTCTTCGTCGCCCGTGAAGATCTGACCTACGCCGGCGGTATGGTCGAAATCTTTACCGGTATGGCGAACTACTTCGAGATTTCCCAGTCTCTGGTTGGCCGCTTTGTCGGTATCGTTCTGTTCATCGCCATGTTCGGCTCGATGATGATGTGGACCGCAGCTCCGGTAAAAATCCACTTCTCTGAAATCCCTAAAGGCGTCTACGGCGAGAAAACCACTGAGCTTAACGAACACGGTGTACCTGTGCGCGCCGCATGGTGGCAGTTTGCCTTCGTATTTGTGATGCTTATCGTCAACGGCTTCGGCTCTGAGTCGGTACAGGACATGATGAACCAAGCCATCAACCTGACAGCCGGTACCGCAATGCTACCGCCAATCTTCATCATGGCGGCCTACTTTGTGTTCCGCTGGAAATACGATGACACCCCTCGCGATTTCCGCATGGGCTCGCGCAAAGTCGGTATGGCAATTGTGTCGGTACTTATCGTTATCTTCGTGGTGAGCATGACCGCATCAGCCTTCCCAACGGGTGTTAACCTGGTCCGCGCGTTCTTCATCAATGTATTCATGACTGCGGTCTTCTCTGCCATTGCATGGTGGTGGATCTCCCGCTTTGAAAAAAAGCAGGCGGGCAAGCTGGCTGTTACTGAGCAGGAAACAGTCACTCAGTAAAATCGTTTCCCACTAACGACAAAGCCCGCCGTGTACGTCAACGGCGGGCTTTGCCCTCTATAAGGCAAAAATACACGGAGCGCCCGGATCCCAAGACGCCATCGATTGACATCAAGCTGTCACTAGGCTCAGAAGAAAAAGAATAAAAGGCAGACTGGCGACAACCGTTGCCGTTTTTCTGGCATTTTGATTGAGCCTGTCGGACTGCAATTGGATCTCCAGCATCATCTTCTCTTCGTACTGAGTGGTAGTGCTTGCTGGGATCTCCACGTCAGGAATCGCCTTCTGGTTGATTTTCTCTATCGCGACCTTTGCCTTAATGTCCCCTTCCAACAACGCTCTCTCAACAAGTTGATTGATCCTATTACTCAACATGATTGACATCCAGCATCATGAATTTACCCAAACAGCGTAAAAGCCCCCTGCAACAAGTGTAGAACTAAGTAACTTTGTTTATTAGATTATGTGGCCACAGGCGTATCAATCGGCCTCCCTTTACTCCGCAGATAACATAAATTCATCCGGGTAGCGGGCAATGTCTTCAACGGCCTGAGCAGGAAAATGTCGCCGGTATGGCCGATACGTTTTGGTCACGATGCGCCGGTTGTCCTTTAACGAATAAGGCGAAAATTCCAGCTTGTCGCCGCCAGTTTGCAAGCAAGAGAAATCACTACTCAATCGCTTATCCAATGCCGAAAAATCCCACCGTTCCAGGCTTAGATTAAAGCCTTTGCCATTTTCATAGCGCCTAAACTTCATTTCCTTTGTCGCGGGAAGAAAAAGCACCTGCCAACAGGTTCTGAAACTGCTCGCACCGCGAAATAAATGCAACATCGGGTCCCAGAACCTCCCGGCTATCGCCACCCGGTCAAGACCTATCGAAACAAATGACTCAGGCTCCACACCGTTGCAATAAGACAGGCTGTACGTACTCAACCGGCAATAACGGGAAAAAGAGCTGTTATCATCAGTCCTGCTCGCTTGGCTCTGGTCGTGCTGGCGGCTGCTTGACAGGCTATGATTGGTAAGCACCAAGGGTTGCCCCTCCCTGAACCGGGTCACTTCGACCTGGCCGCGAACAAACTCAATCACGGCCCCCTGGCCAAAACTGTCCGCGACAACGTAATGCAACGGAATAAATTGGCTATGAACTTTAACAGTATCCAAACTCGCAACGACATCATCAACGCTTTGGCTAACATCTAATTGGTATTGAATCCACTGCAACTCCCCCAGCACAGTATCCGTGGCGGCCAGTGGCGGATACGCGGCATCTCGCTGCTCGAGCAGATGAAGACTCAGCCCCGATTCATTGATCCCTCCGCTCGGCAACTCACAGCCAAACTGTACTAACGTGGCAGAGCCATAGAGACTCTGCCAGCGGAACACTCCACCTTGGGGTAACTCACTCCATTTTTGCAACCTGCGCGGGTTGATCACCACCATCCCATGGTCAAACTGAAAATCATAATTCACACCCAATACTGACTGTCCGGCTGACATTACCCCCAACGAAGAACACATCCCTTTTCTCCTGATACCGTTAACGAGCCCAATACTATGCCATTAATTGCTTATTGATGGCGCGGGATCTTCTTCTCTATTTGGAGTAAATGCAGCCTCCCCTTTTTGTGATAGCATGCTCGTCCACTGCTGAAGTCAGTTTCCAAGGTAACTCAATGCAACTACAAACCCTAGGCAAAGGACGTTTTGAATCGGAATGGAGTCAGGATAAACAGCTCATCGAACAGACGATTCGAGATTGTATCTGCACGCGCCGTATTTTCGATGAGAACGAAAAGCTCCTAACCCAAGGCGAACACGTTGAAAACCTGTATCTTGTCGACTCGGGAAGAATATCGATGGGCATGACAGCCCGTAACGGCAAGACCTTTCAGCTCGGGACTCTTGAGTGCGAACAACAGTTGTTCGGCGAGATGGAGTTCTTCACGGGATATCGGTGTCAGATGGATATTGTGCCTGTCGAACCGGTTGACGTTGCCATCATCGATCCCCAGAAGCTGCAGCGCTGCCTGCTGGAGCAACCCCGCCTCTCGCTCTACTTTGCCAGTGCTATCGCCATCGATTACCAAGATACGGTAGAGATCCTGACCCGGCGCATGCTCTATCCCATTGCTTACAATGTGGCATATGACATCTATCACCAGTACCTCAATGATCTTCCCGTTGACGGCTTTCAAAAGAACTACCTTGAGGCTGAGCGGTTTGCGACCTCTGACCGCGTGTACCGGCGTGCGGTCAACGAGCTGGAAAATAGAGGCTTTATCGCCAAGGAAAAGAAAGGGCTACGCATTCTTGATTTAGACGGCTTGCGCGCGTTCGTTGAGGGCTAGTATTCCAGTTGAACGGCAAAGAAAAAGGCCTGCACCACGCAGACCTTTTGCCGGTTTGATAATCTTTAAAGACGGTTAGGCCGCTTGCGCTTGGCTCGCGTCGGCGGTTTTGTATTTCACCGAAGCCACCAGCATGGCAACAATCACCGCGTAAATCACCGGAATCGAGTACATTACCGTTTGTAGACCGACCACGCTCTCCATGACCGAGCTGATTGCCGGGCTAAACATTGCACCGGCACTGCCGCTGATCAAGATGTAAGAAACGTTTTTGCTGGTTGCATTACGTACGAAAGACACACCATAAGCGATAAATGCGTTGTACAGCGCCGCACAGGCAAAGCCGTAGCCGTATGTGAGGTAAGAGATCCACTCCAGCTTCTCCGTGACAACGATAACGCCGGTCAGCACCATCGCGACAGAAATGATAGTCAGCAGGAAATATTGGATCTTCACCCGGGACACAATCACAGTCGAAACCAGTGCACCGATCAGTGCCGCCGACCAGTATTGCGTGATGATATTGCCAGCTTGCTCGAATGGGATATCGAATTTCGTCTGCACGAACATCGGAGCCCATGTCAGGAAGGTATACAGCGCCAGCATGCCAAGGAACAGGCCCACACCGCCACTGATGATGCCGAAGTTCCATTCTGATTTCGCTTCTTGCTCTGTGCTGCTGTCACCGCTGCATTGGTTGAAGTTTGTCAGTAGGGCAACAAACATGGTCGCCAGAGCCACAACCCCGACGCTGAGGTAACTGATGCTCCAGTTCATTGCGTTGGTCAATGCATAGGTGGTGATCATCGGGAACACGACACCGGCAATGTTAAAGGTGGCATCCTGCACGACCAGGATCGTGCTTTGGATTTTGTCTTTCCATACCGACACCACGATAGTACCTGCAATACAAAGACCGACGCCGCCACAAAAACCGATCACCGTCATGCAGAGCATTACGATAAATAGCGAGGGTGCTGCGTATAAACTCAAAGCGGCCAGTGCAATCGCGCCGTAGCACAGGACAGTGATACGCTTGATGCCTATCTTTTCAATCAGGAAGAAAGCCGCAATGGTACCGGCCAGTGCCCCCCCGTTTAGCAGCGAGAAAATCGATGCGACTTCGTTTACATTGGCGCCGAATGCATCGGCGATAGGTTGGATCAGCATACCGAACTGGGTGGCGAAGCCTGCCATAATGAAGTTGGCGAGGAAGCTGATCGCGGTGAGTGTCATTTTATTATTCATTGCTCACTCCAAGGGCTCATTGAGGAGATGTTCTTAAAATCATGGAGAGCCGAACCTGCCGGCCCTCAGTGTAGGGTTAAGCCTTAATTGCGGTTTCCAGCGCAATTTCAATCATGTTATTGAACGACAGCTGGCGCTCTTCCGCCGTGGTCTCTTCGCCCGTGATGCAATGGTCAGACACAGTGAGGATCGCCAGCGACTCGATGCCATGCTGGTGCGCAAGGCCGTACAGACCCGCCACTTCCATATCGACACCCAGTACCCCAAAGCGCTCCAGGGCCGGGATCAGATCTTCGTCTGGATCGTAATAAAGATCGCCAGTAAACACGTTACCGACTTTGACATCAATACCCTTCTCTGTCGCTGACAGGTAGGCATTGTGCAGCAGTTCAAAGGTTGCCGACGTCGCCATGTGATAACCGCTGCTGCGCTTGGCGTTGGTCGGAGAGTCGGTGCCTGCCGCCTGGGCCAGAATCACATCGCGCATGTGTACATCTTTCTGCGTTGCGCCCACGCTACCGATACGGATGATGCGTTTGACGCCGAAGTCATTGATGAGCTCGTGGCCGTATAGCACCATCGAGGGAATGCCCATGCCGTGACCCATGACCGAGATAAGCTGGCCTTTGTAGTAGCCGGTATAGCCAAGCATGTTGCGGATATCCGTCACCAGCTTGGCATCTTCGAGGTAAGTTTCAGCTATGTATTTAGCGCGTAGCGGATCGCCCGGCATGATTACGGTTGAAGCAAAATCTTCTGCAGAACCTGCGATATGAGCAGTCATCATTGTTTCCTCTTTCGTTCTGATGGCGCCATCATAGTGAGGAGGAAGAGGAAATTTTCAGGACAAAAGTCCGCTTTGGTCGGCTAGCTTCTCAAAAATGGATGATTACAGCGTGAGGGAACGGTGCATTAAGCTAGCTTTTTTGAATGTGGAGGAGCGCTTTAGGTATGGTGGATTTGATTCAAATCCCTCACTCAGAACTCAATGCATACGAAAAAGGCCTTGTCTTGCGACAAGGCCTTTGAATGTGGCGGAGAGATAGGGATTTGAACCCTAGATACGCTATTAACGTATGCCGGTTTTCAAGACCGGTGCTTTCAACCACTCAGCCATCTCTCCGTAAGTGCGGCGTATGATATACAGCATTCACAAGGCTGTAAACCCCACAACAACTGTATGGTTATAGTTTCAGCAAAATCCAGCCAAACGACTTACTAATCAATCACCCGATATCTTTCGACGTGCTATCTGGCCGGGGCCGCTTGGGGTAATCATAATAGAACAAGGTCCCCTGCTCTTCGGCAATGGCCTGCCAGCAATCAACCTCGAAACCAAACACTGCCACACCACAGGTAGGGATGTTGTCACCTTTGAAGCCGAACATTTGCGCGAGCATGGTAATGGCGGGGTTATGGCCCACCAGCATCAAGCGATCGACCACATCACTGCTCTCGTGGATGATATCCATCAGTTCAAATGCCGACTCGGTATAAACCTTAGGGTTTGATTCGAGCTTGGGGGCACACTCCAGCCCCTGTGCAAACAAATAGGCCGTTTGGGCGGCACGCAGCGCAGAACTGGTGACAATTAGCTGCGGGCCCTGCTGCCAGCCATTCAAGCGGTGGATCATTTTGGGAATATTTTTCAGGCCACGGTTGTTGAGAGGACGCTCGTGATCATCCAAGGTGGGGTCACCCCATTGAGATTTACCGTGACGGACTAAAAACAATAATTTCATTGCTCTCCCCTTGTTAAAACAGGCCACACTCAGAAACCCCATCAAGCGCGGGCCTGCTCAAACCTTCTACATCCTGGCTCCTTCCTGATGTTTTCATACGATTTTTATATTAGCGCCGCCAGATCAACTTATCGCGGCCTTGCCTGACAGCCGAGCTAATCGCACGCAGTCATGCTACTTGGAGTTACTTGGATATAAGTATATAAAACTTAAAGAGGAAGGCTGTTTCGATTACAAAAAAGGGTTGCCAATACAGCAACCCTTGAGAGAAATCAGCCTATCCATCAAACCACTACATGGCAGATTTCACCGCCCGTGCCAAGCGATCAACCGCTTGCTCGGGATCAGCTGTTTTGGCATTGAAGAAATTGCTTACCACATCAAATATCGCAGCCTGTACATAGCTGGTTGTCGCCAGCCCCTGGGAGACACTCGGTACCAAGCCACCAGACTGGCTGCTTTGCTTGAACACCACCAGCGAATCTTTGGCGCACTGGTCAAACTCGGCCAAGTCCATATCCATCCTGATCGGGATCGAGCCTTTGCTGAGATTGAACGACGACTGGAACTCCTTATCCAGGATTGCCCGGGCTAAGTCCTTCTGAGCTTGGCTGTTGGCTGCATCGGCAAGCTTGAAGAAGGCAAAGCTGTCTATATTGTAGGTAAATAACCCCTGTGTGCCCGGCGCTGCCATACACAAGTAATCCTGGCCCGGCTCTTTGCCGTCAGCCTCGAACTCCCCTTTGGCCCAGTCCCCCATGATTTGCATCGCCGCTTCGCCGCTGCTCACCATGGCTGTCGCCGTACTCCAGTCACGGCCCCGGTAACTGGCGCCGACATAATCTCGCATCCGGCGAAACTGGGTGAAGACAGCGACCATCTTATCGCCGCCAAGGACTGACATATCCAGTTCAACAAACGCACGCTGGTAATCCTCAGGCCCCAGCACCGCCAAGGCTACGGCTTCAAACAGGGTCACGTTTTGCCACGGCTGACCACCATGGGCCAGCGGGACATATCCGGCCTGCTGGATTTTGTCCGCGGCGGCAAAAAACTCATCAAGCGATGTCGGCACATCCACCCCCACCTTGGCAAACACCTTGGGGTTCGCCCATAGCCAATTTACCCGGTGAATATTGACCGGCACAGCGACGTAACTGTCGCCGTACATCATGATCTGGCGGGCAACAGGCGGCAGGATCTGCGACCAATGATCGGTACTTGCCACATCATTCAGATCCGTCAGGAAGCCGAGCCGCCCCCACTCCTGAATATCATGACCTTTGATCTGCGCCGCTGAAGGCGGGTTGCCCGAAACGGCACGGGTTTTCAGCACTGTCATCGCGCTTTCGCCACCACCACCGGCAATGGCAAAATCTTTCCAGTGGTTGCCCTGAGCCTGGATCTTATCCTTCAATAGGGAGACTGATCGTGCTTCGCCCCCTGATGTCCACCAGTGCAAGACCTCCACTTCTCCAGCAGAAGCCGCACCACAGGCCAGCATCAACAAAGCCGTTATCAAGGTGTGTTTCGTGTTCATTGCCTTAATCTTCTTTCAACAAGCGGGGAATATAGACTTTCACTTCCAGCCCGCCATCTACCGCGTTATGGATGGCCATATCACCACCATGGGCATGGATGATATTGCGAGCAATACCCAGCCCCAAACCATGCCCTTCCTCATCCTTCGCCACCCGTACGTAAGGTTCGAACACGGCTTCAAGGGACTCATTGGGAATACCCGGGCCTTTATCTTTGATGATAAGGATCAGCGAGTCTTTCTCATCAACGATGATCAGCCGCACCTCTCCGCCATACTTGACCCCGTTGTCAATCAGGTTGCTAAAGCAGCGCTTCAAGGCCAGCGGCTTCCCCATCAGCGGGGCTATTTTCGTTGCCGGGATGGTCACCTTGACCTGGTGCTGGTTGTGGCGCTCCGCGATGCTAAAAAGCATCTCCTTCAAATCGACTTGGGTCAGGTTCTCATGCAAGTCGGTATCCTTCACCGTCTGCAAAGCCCCTTTGACCATCATCTCCAGCTCATCGAGGTCGCGGTTGAACTTCTCTACTTTGGCATCGTCATCAATCAGTTCGGCACGCAGTCTCAACCGGGTGATCGGTGTTTTCAAATCATGTGAAATAGACGAAAACAGGTGCTCGCGATCATCGATGTAGCGCTGTACCCGCGACTGCATCCGGTTGAATGCCCGTGTCGCCGTCACCAATTCCGTCGCCCCCTCCTCTTTAAGCGGCGGCTGGTAGATATCAAAGCTCATAGCATTGGCCGCATAGGCAAGGCGCTTAAGCGGCTTGGTCTGACGCCGGATCATCAGGAAAGTGAACACCAGCAGCAATGCAGTCATGAACACCATAAACACCAATTGCTGGCCTGTGATAATTTCGTCTTCCAAGGTCACATAAGGTGCTGGCAACAAGGCGGCGATATACAGCCACTCATTTTCTGCCAACTCAAGCTGCACCACCAAAATCGGCGGGTTGAACGGCTCGAGGCTCAGGGTATAGTGCGCCCAAGAGCGAGGCAGATCGCTGAGCAAGATATCATTTTTCAAAACATGTAAGGTTTCGGGACGGGAAAACTCCACCCGGATCACATCCAACCGGGGGAGCTTTTCACTGAGCACTTCTTCAAAGGCCCCGACCGCGGTCCGCTTCATCAGCGAGTCCGGAATGGGGTCAATCAAGATTTCTTCTTGGTTGAAGGAAACGAAAAAGCGGGTCCCCCCCATATTGCGCAGCTGGTCGAGCACAATATGGCGGTACTCCAGGGGCAGGGACTGGAAGAAGGTCACTGTCGAGGCAAACATATTGGCCATGCTGGCCGAGGCCGACTCCAGGCCTTCCAAATCACGTTGCTTCGACTGCCCATACCAAATACTGGTTGCGATAACCTGGGCAAGAAACACTGCCAGCAGGGTAAACCAAAGCGTGCGGGCCAACAGGGACTTTGGCCACCACTTTCGAATATTCATAGTTAAAACCACAAGCTGTGCGAGGTTGTTTATTCCTCGTAGGTGACCTCGGCATTGAATGAGTAACCATTGCCGCGGATTGTCTTGATCAAGCGCTGCTGAGTACCCTTATCCCCCAACCGCTGGCGCAACCGGCTAAGTTGCACGTCAATACTGCGCGCCGACGGGGTTGCCTCACGGCCACGGGTTGCAAAAGAGATCGTATCACGATCCAGCACTTCGTTCGGACGCGTCAAAAACAGCATCAACAAGGCAAAATCACTGCCGCTAAGCTCGTAATCTTTCTCTTTATCCAGATCGTACAGACGCTGGGCGGCCGTATCCAGGCGCCAGTTGGCAAACCTAATCGCTTTGGGGGCAGACGGCATCTGCTGGGCTTCGGTTGGCTTGACGCGACGCAGTAACGCTTTGATCCGGGCCATCAACTGGCGAGGGCTAAACGGCTTGGCAATATAATCATCCGCCCCAAGCTCAAGGCCAATGATTTGGTCCATTTCATCTGATACGGCAGTCAGCATAATAATCGGCACATCGGACGTTTTACGAATGTATTGGCACAAGGTAAAACCGTCATCCCCCGGCATCATCACGTCCAGCAAGATCAAATCAGGGGTCCCCATCGCTAGACGGCGCTTCATTTCCTCCCCTTCGGCAGCAGTTACAACCGTAAACCCCGCCTTGGTAAGGTATTCGTCCAACAACTCACGAATTTCCTGATCATCATCAACAACAAGAACCTTCTTGCTTGTGCTCATTACATCTTCCTTCTGCCCTAGCAAGGGAACCCCCAAGCATGACTATACACTCTTCATGGCAATAACATGCCGAAAAGCAATATATTAGCGCCAAATACATACCGTTCGCTAACATATCAAACTGAATCAAAAAAGGCGCGTACTGCGCCTAATAATCATGATCTGAATAGATAAAAATGACAACCGTAGCAACATCCCGCCACTAATACTTATGCAACGCCCATCTTAATCTTGTACTTCGCAACTGCTTGTTCAAAAAACTCACGTTCATCGTCGTCATCGATATTACCCGCGACCTCAACGAATACCTCGTAGCCTTTCTTGCCGTTCTTCACTTGCCAAACGGAATAAGCCGCCTGCTTATCCAGTTCCACCCGATTTTTTTCTGCTTCAGAAAGTAACGTCAAATTATGCATGCTGAAATTCCTACCCCGATCATTGCGTTGGCGATTCTAGCGCAAACACCGGCCAGACCCAAGCAACTTCACGGCCTATCGCTTAGCGACGATCGAGGGGGGGGGCAATACCAACAAAAAAACCCGCGCTTCCTTGTGATAACCAGGAATAACGCGGGCTTGGTCAAGCAACCGTCATGCTCAGCTAAAAGCCAAGTAGCCACTTAAAGGTAATGAAGAATCCGGCGACGACCGCCATTGTCAGCGCCACACTGGCCACCGGACCTAACGTCGCGGCACACGGGTTATTGATGGCATCAGCCAAAGTTGGCTCTTCGAACTCCACCTTCTTCTGTGATTGAATCAGCTCGTTAACGTAATGGTCGATGGTATCAATTGATTCTTCGACCGAATCAATTACTTGTGCACCTAGCCAGCGCTCTTGGTCTATCAACTGCCCCGACTCGACATGGCGTACTCCGGAAAAGCGTCCGGTACGGCGGTCGACAACCGACACAGCCATGTAGCCCTGATCTTCACTCCACACCCAGCAAGGCAGATAGTTACCTTCGATATTCACCTGGCTGGGGAAAGGAAATCGTGCATTGCTCACGATATCCAGCAGCTTTTCTTTTGCATCACACAGTGAGTGCAATTGCTGAATACAGGTTTCCAACCAATACGGAAAATTATTGCGAAAAGCACTCTGGCGAAGCGGAGCAAGCCGAGACGCTCCTCTTACCACGAAATCGGTAATATGCTGGCTGACATTACCTTGATTGGGCCAACACAGCTGGGCTGATGAAGCGGGCAAGGTCAAGCGTTGACAGATAGTACCTTTCGGAGATACAAATTTCAGTGCCTGCTGGCAGTTTTCCATCGAAGGAAGATATTCAATGTGCCAGGGTTTCGCGACTTTTCGCATACTCGCCCGGTATACCTGCTCAACCGTGGATTGGTAATGCTCGTAGTTGCTCATCGGGCACCTCCGGGTGGTTATCTGGACAGACCTTATTGTACAAAAAAACGCTCTTCCTTATGGTGATCAGAATCTTGTTTTGAATAACCGGTAAAAAGCACCACAATGCGATAAGATCAAATCCCTTTTGTCATGTTATCTATCAGTTATGCCAAACCTGCACTTTAAGAAGTTCCCGCCAAGCCCAAAAGATGCCCTATTCCATACTGGCAACATAACCAGTGTGGAAAGCCAACTGACTACAAGCCGGCACTGATCCCGAACAGGATCGAGTTGTTGGTTACATCGCCCATATCGCGATATTCATAATTCAGCGACAAATCGATAAACGGCAGCATGGTAAAAACCACTCCCGCGCCACCTGCAAATCCCCAACCATCGTCACTTTCTCTTGGCTGACCTGACTGGTCGACATCATAATCATAGTAATTAGTACCGAGCTTGCCGTAAACGCTTCCGATCACCAAAGGCAAATCTGCCCGTAGCGTAAGCGGAAAAGCCGTGTAGTCAATTTCATTTTTGGCACGTTGATTGGGCGCGTCGACATCGGCACTGCCCTGCACCACACCGGCATGGACACTAAAGATATCATTAAGATGATAAGCGCCATTTATACCATACTCGACGCCCGTATTATCATTACCTTGGTATTCCACCCTGGCGCCACCAACAGTCGCACCGACGGAGAAACCCAACAAATCTGCCGAGGCGGGTGCTGCGCTGAGCAATAACGTTACCGCTAACCCTATTCTTTTCATGCTTCCTGTCCTTCGAAAATAATCCCATCACATCCTTATTATGGGTAGTGCGTATTGCTGCAAATTACCAATCCCATTGTTGTTTTCCGTGCAGCAGCTCAACCAAGCCTATAATCAAACAACTGGCTTTTCATTTACCTCTTGTCGGAGGATGACTCGTTGATGCCCACTACCGTGCCCAAAGAACTCATGCGCTATCTTGCCGCAGTAAGTCTGCTTGCCCTGATTGCCTGTGACAGCATGGACGATACGCCAGACGCCGATACCATTTATTTCAATGGCAACATTCTCACCTTGTCACCACATTCCCAGAAAGTCACAGCCATTGCCTTTAAGAACGGCAAGGTCCAGGCGATAGGTACACGTATTGGAGTTATGCGCCACCAAGGTGATATCACCGAGGTGGTTGATCTAAATGGCCAGACCATGCTCCCAGGATTTTTTGCCGGCAACAGCCAATTTTCTAAATTGCTCGAACAGACTGGCAGCATTGAACAAAGTCTAGCGGCCTTTGCCAGCCAGGGCATCACAACCTTGGTGGATATTGATATCGATCGAAAAGCACTTGAAACCCTGCTCACCCAGGCAAACGCAAATAAGCTGACGCTGGATATTATTGCGATCCCCAGCGCCAGTGAGCTGGAGGCTTTGGCCGGCAGCGATCAGATTAAATTCGGCCAATATAGCAACCGGCTAAAGATAGCCGGCTTCACGCTCAAGCTAGATGGCACCACAAAAGACCTTACCGCTTGGATGGCCTATCCCTACCAAGAGAACCCCGACTTACCCGCCCCAAATTGGCGCAGTAGCCCATTGATGCCCTTCAGCCAATTTCATGCTCTCTTTCAACTGGCCGTCGAATATGAACGCCAGCTGTTCATCCACGCAGTAGGCGATGCCGCTATCGACGCCATAATCCAAGCAAGCTATGACCTCAAAATCAATGCCGGGCAAGATCAACGTCACGTCGTGGTTATGTCGCGTTTTATGCGCAATAACCAAATACAGCAATATGCCAAATTGGGGCTGTTCGGCTGTTTTGACACCAGCAACATCTACCTAGATGGGGTGGACGATGTCGATAAGCTCGGCCTTGGCCGGGCAAACGGGCAAAGCCCGATCAAGCAAGCCTTGGAAGAGGGTCTATCAGCCAGCAACATCTGCTCTCCAGGCCCCAATCCATTCGACACCACTTTTGCCCTTTGGTCCGCTGTCAACCGGGTAACCAAAGAGGGAGAAATCATGGGCAGCGGATTACGCCTCTCAGCGCTGGAAGCGTTAACTGCCATGAGCAAACATGCGGCTTTCCAGTTTTTTGAAGAAGAGACCAAGGGAGAGCTGGTGCCCGGCAAACAAGCTGATGCCGTGATCCTCTCTGACAACCCGATGGCAATTGCCCCCGGGTTGATTAGAACTATCGAGGTTGTCGCAACAATCAAGCAAGGTAAAACAATTTATCGCCGGCCTTCGGCTTCGAAGACCCAGAAGGGGGATCCTCCGACTAATTAACTGGGCTGGCACTATGTCAGATAGGGGGCGAATTAAACAAAAAACGGGGAATCCATAGCAGATTTTGACTTTAGCCCCAATGAAATCCATTACAACATCACATTTTTGCTCACACTGTTTCAGCTTGTTTCCTTACTTCTCACCAAACACCACAAGCACACATAAACCATCAATTTTCAACAACTTAAGCATCATTTTTGATTCCATTTTATGTTATCCTTCCAACATTCACGCAAACGATACCCCTCACCCTTTCAACAGATTTGGTAATCAATGGTGTGTTTTTGACTAACAGCTCAATAAAGTGTGATCATGATCGCGAGATTTGCGGACATCCTTGCTTACACTTTAGCCATCAAAACGACAACGCTAACTAAGGCGCCAACAGAGCAGCCCACGACGTCGTAATACACAATGAACATAGAGGGTAAACACATGAATGAGATTCTGCTTGCAATTTTTGCAGGATTAATTGTTGGTCTATTTTTCTCGGCCATTAAACTTCCGCTGCCTGCGCCACCGGTGCTACCAGGCATTATGGGAATCGTCGGTGTTTACCTTGGTGGCATTGCCTACCAAAGCATCGTTGAGCGTTTCTTCTCTTGATACGCAATTGAATAGAAACGACACAACGAAACTATAACGTACAAACAACATACCTGGAGTGAATTATGGCTACCCCACATATCAATGCTGAACTTGGTGATTTTGCAGAAACAGTCCTGATGCCAGGCGATCCGCTTCGTGCGAAATTCATTGCTGAAAATTACCTTGAAGACGTTCAACTTGTTTGTGACGTTCGCAATATGTTCGGTTACACCGGTACATACAAAGGCCAGCGTGTCTCTGTAATGGGTCACGGTATGGGTATCCCGTCATGCTCTATCTACGTACACGAGCTGATTAAAGAGTTTGGTGTTAAGAACATCATCCGTGTAGGTAGCTGTGGGGCTGTACACGACGACGTTAAACTGATGGATGTCATCATTGGTATGGGCGCGTCAACAGACTCTAAAGTTAACCGTATTCGCTTCAACAACCACGACTTTGCCGCTATCGCTGACTTTGGCCTGCTAGAGACCGCTGTTAACGAAGCACGCGCACAGAATGTTCCTGTTCGTGTGGGTAACGTTTTCTCTGCCGATCTGTTCTACAGCCCAGAAGCTGACCTGTTCGACAAGATGGAAAAACTGGGCATGCTGGGTGTTGATATGGAAGCTGCGGGTATCTACGGTGTGGCAGCTGAGCTAGGCGCCAAGGCCCTGACTATCCTAACGGTTTCAGACCATATCAAGCGTGGTGAAAAACTAAGCTCAGACGATCGCCAAAAATCCTTTGCACAGATGATGAACGTTGCACTGGAAACGGCAATCAAGCTGTAACGAACCTACCTGTGGCCGGTGTACCCCCGATTCATCGGCCACGCCTTATTGTATGTCCAAGTAACTTCATGTTATTTGGGGATGCACTCATACCAATACCATCTGACCAGATGGTATTGGTATGACAGACAGTGAGAATTATTAGTCTCTACAGTATTGCTTTGCCTTGCTATCTCGCAGCTCAAAATTTTGTAAAATGTGGCGTCTTACACAATTTGAATGGCACTCTCCATAGAAGGCCGGCGTAGGTTGCTAGACAAGGTCTGTTGTAGACACTAATGGTACAGAGTAGGGAAACCTGCTCTGTACCACCCCCCTAAAGGGCTCTCTCCCCTGCCAATAATTATACATAACGCGCTTGTTGCTTAAGCCCATGGATAAGGTTAGGCTGACATGATGAATACACGCCGTATCGACAACCACGATTCATTACTCCCGCAAGCCTGCAGCGGTCATCAACTTAATCATTGTAAAACCGTCAGCTGCAGCAATTTCGGTTCGATCGACACGCATAATTACGTCCTTCAACGTAACAACCCCAACAAACCCATGCTGGTTTGTAAAGAGTGTGGAGCTTTCCCTCCGATCATCAATAACCATGATGTGGTCGAAGAAGCCCTGCGTCTTAAACAACAGCAAAACAGCGGGATGCCGGCATGTAGTAACCCTGAGTGTGAAAACCACGGGCTGCCAGTACTGACCCATCGCCACCTATACCATGCTTTTGGCTTTAGTGGTGACCGCCAGCGCTATCGCTGTAAATGCTGCCATGCCACCTTTGTGGATCGTTGGTCGGGATTCAATGGCAAGAATCAAATCCAGCAGAAATTATTGGCGATGCTATTTACTGGCTATCCTGTCAGGGATATCTGCCGTCGCTTGAATATGAATCCCAAATCGTTCTACGATCAGCTGACACATATTGCCAGCCGCTGTCGCCGCCAGCTAGCAATGTTCGATGCTCGTTTGGTCAAAAATGCCCCCCAGCTTGCTCTCGCATCCAATATCAGTGAGTTACAACCCAATAGTGAAAACGGTGTACTCTGGGTAGCCAGTTGCGAAGCCGAGTCAGGATATGTACTGGCCCAGGACATCAACTACCAGCCCGATGAGCACGAAGAGCGCAGCGAGTGGCATGACCCCTACACCGACGGGGCACGTTTTATGGCAGCCCCTCCAGCGCAACTGATCGAAGCCCAGCCACCGCAGCCGCAAGGCTTGCTTGCCCACATCGATGCCGTTTACCGGCAGATCATGGCGCGCCCCAATTTTGAGGACCCCCTTTCGAGCAAGCCTCGACTGAACTATCCGTCTAAAGGCTGCTTGATCAGGCCGCAATACACGGTCTATGCCCACTATATGCACCTGCAGCAGATGCTGAGCGAGAACAAAGAACTGGCCATTTATATGCCGCAGGAAACCTTGCTACGCTCGGCCTGCATCTCCATTTTTTCCGACCGTATCAAGGACAAAACCATACACCCGATCTACGTCGAAACGGATCCCGACTGGCAACACGGCCAACCGGCAGGCCGGATTGACATTGTGCTGATGGGGTGGTGGCGTGATCGCTGGGCCTTCACACGCCACCAAGAGATCAGCAAAGGGATCTGTCATCTAGGCGGCGCAAAAGGCGATGAAGGAAAATGGCTTGAAATTGCCACCCACAAAGAGATAACTCGCTACCAGCAGCGCTTCCAAGATCATTTCAGTCACTTCATAAACGAGCCGCGCCGTAAACTTCGGCCAGGTGGTCTTTTGCCTCTGTTGGATATTTACCGTGCATGGCATAACCTGTGCCACCAAGATAAAGACGGCATTACCCCAGCCCAGCGCATGGGCCTGGTGGCAACCCCACTGACCCTCGAGCAACTGCTTAGCTAATTTTTCTTGGTCGGTTAGGCCAACCAAGCAAATAATGACGGGGAGATCCAATTTCTCCCCCTCGCTTCACGGTTGCAGTTGATCAATTCATGGAAGATATATCACACTCGTTACAAAGCGTTTTATAAGCGGTAACGAAATGGATTTTCACGGATGATACCAAATAGAATTAAGCCAATCTTACTTGGGAGTATGCTATTTATTGGCATCGTTCCAGCCTTTATCTATAACTGGCTCAGCAGCGATAAGCTAATAACGGTAGCGACCGAGCAAATAGCCAAAGGCCTGAGTAGCCGCACTGCACTTGCTGCGCACAACCTCGATGACATTCTTGCTCAGCGACTACTCAGTATCCGTAAACTGGCCAGCTCCCCGGTGTTTGAGCTCCCGCTCCTTGCCCGCGATGAGACACGGCTACCGGGCCAGCAGACGTTTATAAGCAACTATCTCAAAGAGCTGTCTTCAGTTGACCCGAGCTTCAGCCAACTAGACCTGCTAGAGAGACACCAAGAGACATTAACCATTATCGCCAGCTCTGCCAAGACCCAGCCAGCGGAACTAACCCGCACCCTGGAACAAGCCGGACTGGAAGATATTCACCGCCGGTTGGCGGCCCTGAGCAATGGCAGGGCATCGCTTCTGGTCTCACAGGTGCAGTACAGCAACAACACCGCGTACCTCTATATCATCAGTTCAGTAACGCATCAGCACCACACTGATGATGAGCACGAAAACTATCTGCTGATTCGCTACCAACTCAACGAGCTCAATACCCAGCTAACCTTCCTCGGCGAGCAGATCAGCAACAGCGACTACATCATGCTGATCAACGACAAGGCAGAAATCATCCTCTCCGGCCGCCACCAAGGCCAAGACCTGGCCATATTCGATGACTTCAAAGCGTATGTCCATCAGCAGTTGCCGCTTTCCCAGCAGCATAAGGCAACTGGCCAGCAGCATTCAATCGACATGAACAGTTTTACCAACCGCCAGGGCCACGCCATGGTCACAACCCTGGCTCCACTCAACGTCAAACTGCCGGGTCGGACAAACTGGTATCTCGCTTCGATCACCCCCAAACACACCGTCACGGCAACCATCGACTACCTACAGCAGTACTTCATGCTGGCCCTGCTGATCACTGCAGGTATCGTCGTCGTGTTGTCCCTGATGCTAACAAAGCACATCACAGCCCCCATCGCGGCCCTGACCCGGTTCGCGGCCCAGTTCAAACTCGGTAACTATAGCCGGCAGAACAACTTCAAGGGGCCATATGAGTTCAAAGTCCTGCACGACGCACTCAACCAAGGGGCCAACAAAATCGCCCACGATACCCAGCGCCTAAACCAAGCCCTGCACAAAGCTGAATCCGCCGATAGAGCAAAATCGGTGTTCCTGGCTAACCTATCCCATGAAATCCGAACCCCGATGAACGGGATGCTGGGTCTCTCACAGCTACTGCTCAAAACGGAACTCAGCAAAGAGCAGGAGCAACATTTGCGCACCCTGCTGGAGTCCGGCAAGCATATGATGGCACTGCTGAATGATATTTTGGATTTCTCCAAGATTGAACAGGGCCAGTTGAAACTCAACCCGACCCATTTTTGCTTTACGGACCTCGTCGGGGCAATAGAGAGCACCTACCACTCCCTTGCCAAGGAGAAAGGCATTGAATTTGATATCTATTGCGACTTCGACCGCCGCCAGTGGTTCTATGCCGACAAGGCTCGGATCAGGCAGGTGTTGTTTAACCTTATTAGCAATGCCATTAAGTTCACCGAAAAAGGCAAGGTGACAGTATCCTTGTCCATAACCGCAGGTGAATCGAGTGGCGACCAGTACCTCCATATCCAGGTCTCCGATACTGGTATAGGGATCCCAGCCGACCGAATCGGGCTCATTTTTGACCCGTTTGCCCAAGCCGAAGCCTCAACCAGCCGCCGTTTTGGCGGAACGGGATTGGGCCTGAGTATCGTTAAGCAGCTGGCCCAGCTAATGCGAGGGAATGTCTCGGTTTCCAGCGAGCAGGGCGTTGGCTCCGCTTTCCGGGTCGATCTCGTTTTGCAACCGGGTCATTACACCAGCGACGAGAACAGTGATATCAGCGTTGACAATCTGGACTTTGCCAATTTAAACGTCTTGATTGTGGAAGATAACCACCTCAATGTGCTGATCATCGAAAGCTTCCTCAAGCAGCGAGGATTTATAACATCCACAGCCGAGAACGGTGCCGAAGCCCTGAAAATCCTCGAAAGCCAGGCCTTTGATCTGATTTTGATGGATAACCATATGCCAGTCATGGATGGTATCGAGGCGACCCAGCGGATCCGAAAACTGCCACCTCCGGCCAGCCAGACGCCGATCTTTGCCTGTACCGCCGATGTGTTTGCCGAAACCCAGCGCAATATGCTCAAGGCCGGCGTGGACTGTATGCTTACCAAACCACTGGATGAAAGAAAGTTAGTCGATGCCCTGCAGCGTTTTAAGAGCAAGATCACCCATATGGCTCGGCTACGCTCGGATCTGGAAGCTGAGGGGCTGGCCCTTCCCCATGAAGCAGCTTCCCCCCACGACAGCAGTCAGCCAACAAACGGCGTGGGCAACCTTAATCCAGACGGCTTTAAGCAAATCGACCTGACAAGCCTGCTAGAGATGATGGACGACGACCACGATATCGTATGCCTGTTCCTGCAGATGTTTGCCGACGAGCATAGCCTGGATATGAAAAAGTTAAAGCAAGCCCTGGTTGCGCAAGATTTTGATTCAGCGCTATTGATTAGCCACTCACTGAAAGGGGCATCAGGCAGCATCGGTGCCATCTATGTACAGCAAACTTCAGCAGCGGTCGAAAAGAATATCAAGGCCGGTATCCCTCCTTCGGATGAGGTTCTTTCATTGCTCGAACAGCGATTATCGCTGCTGATTGAAGAGATTCACTATCAGGTAGCCCTCACCACTTGATAACGCAATGCCATTATTCTTCCTGTTTAATGGCATTGCACAATAACCCGTTTATTCCTGACAGATTATTATTTTTCTGTTGTGCACCTATTTGGCTTGAATATTAAAACCAATAATAAGAATGAGAATATGAGATGCGAAAAATTAATGACGTTGACATTAAACTCCTCCACTTATTTACGACAATCGTTGATTCAGGTGGTTTTTCCGCTGCACAATTTAAATTAAATATGCACCCATCAACAATTAGCACCCGAAAGTCTCTATTAACACCGATATCTGGGATTCCTACCAAATAGAGATGATGCTGCTTGACGGTAAAACAGAAGTAGGGATCACCTCTTCCGAAGTCCCCAAAGACGGCTTAAAATACACCTACTTGTTTAGCGAAAGACAGTGCCTGTACTGCGTACCCGACCACCCAATACTCGCTATCTCAACGGAGATCACTCCCCAGGAGCTCCGACAGTTTCCAGTTGTAGAGCGTGGTCTGTCCCACAAAATCACACCGCTTAGCGGTACCAAAGATCTGCTCCATCTTGCCTGCAGTACCAACATGGAAGCCACAGCCCATCTCATCCTATCCGGCAATTTTGTTGGTTATCTGCCAGATCACTACGCATCGATTTGGGCGCAGCGAGGAGAAATGGTCAAAGTTAACGCCCCCTTCTCTGGAGTATTTTGCCAAATTTCATTTGACCACCCTTGAATCAAAAGAATTATCAAAGGCCGCCGCTGAATTAATTCGTGCCATCACCATTTCGCACCAACAGCAACAATCACCGCTCCTCCTATCCAAATAACAAACTGTGTTTTAAATACAATTATTCTTACCGTGGGATAAAATTACTTATCCCGCGGATATTATTTCATTAAAAATAATACATTGTCATTTTTCAAAGTAACCATACAAAACTCATTATTTATCTTCACCCATAAATAGTGCTCAATAATAACAAATAACAATATTGCCTAAAGGTAATAATATGAGCACTTACCCTTGCATTAATATTCATTTAAATACGATCACCAAAAATACTCAGAATATGGTTTCCGCCTGCCACAGCTACGGCGTTTCCCCCGCTGGCGTAACCAAACTGGCCTGCGCCTATCCGGAGGTTGGACAGGCGATTATCAACGGCGGAATTCACCTGCTGGCCGATTCACGCATTGCCAATTTAAAAAAAATCCAGCGACTTGATGCGGAAAAAATGCTGTTAAGGATACCCGCCATCAGCGAGGCCGACGATGTGGTGCATTATGCCGATATCTCCCTCAACTCAGAACTCACGACATTGGAGGCACTGTCTGACGCGGCAGTCAGGCAGCATAAAACTCATCAGATTATCCTCATGCATGACTTGGGTGATCTCCGCGAAGGAGCGTTCTATGAAGAAGAGACGATCGCGCTTTCTCACAAAGCGATGGCGATGCCAGGCATAGAGGTCGTCGGTCTCGGCACCAACCTCGCCTGCTACGGTGGCGTGGAGCCCACTGCAGAGAACCAGAGCAAACTAGTCAGCCTCGCCAGACAGATTGAATCTGAACTAGGCATCACGCTGAAGTACATCTCCGGCGCCAGCTCGGCCGCTCTGCCCTTGATGCTCAATGGTCAGCTTCCACAAGATATCAATCAGCTCAGGCTCGGGGCATCACTTCTGATGGGTATTGGCTTAAACGATGATCCAATCCCCAATACCCAGCAAGATACTTTTGATCTCACGGCCGAAATCGTCGAGCTCAAAATAAAGCCTTCAGTACCGATCAATTCCACCGCCCTTGATGCCTTTGGCAACAAGCCTGAGTTTGTTGACCGGGGATTACGCAAACGCGCCATTTGCGCAATCGGCAAGCAAGATGTCGATATTAGCGAGATCACCCCCAAAGACAAGGACATCATCGTTATCGGCGGCAGTAGCGACCACCTGATCATCGACATCAATGACAGCCAGACAGACTACCACACTGGCAGCCTGGTCGAATTCGAGCTCTCTTACGGGGGTGTCCTGCAATGCATGACATCCGAATACGTCACCAAACGCTTCATTTAATTTCGACCCAACTCATGCAGGATCGCACCACAACCTCCTGCTAAGGAAGCACCATGCTAAAAATTAAAAAGTTTCCCAATACATTTACCATCCTGTTCTTCTTGATAGCATTTTTTGCCATGCTGACCTACATACTGCCAGCAGGGAAATACACTCGCGAGATGAACGAGCAACTCGGCCGTGAAGTCCCTTTACCTGGCTCGTTCCAAATCATTGAATCGTCGCCACAAGGGTTTTTCGACACGCTAATGGCCCCCATTTCCGGTTTTTATGATCCTATCAGCGGCGTCATCGGGGCCATTGATGTCAGCCTCTTTGTCCTGATGGTCGGTGGCTTCTTAGGGATAGTCACCAAAACCGGGGCAATTGATACCGGTATTGCGCGGATCATGGTGCGGCTGAAAGGCAAAGAGATCTATATGATTCCGATCCTGATGATTCTATTCGCGCTCGGCGGTACTTCCTACGGTATGGCTGAGGAATCACTGGCATTTTACGGCCTACTTATCCCCATTTTCATGACTGCACGCTTTGACCCTCTGGTGGCCGTAGCCGTGATATTCGTCGGTACCGGGATCGGTACCCTTGGCTCAACTATCAACCCGTTTGGTACGGTGATCGCCTCTAACGCAGCCAGCGTAGACTTCCTCAGCGGCGTAGAACTGCGTTTCGCGATTCTGGCAATCGCCCTGGTTGTCGGTATCGGCTACGTCATGCGCTACGCCAAAAAGGTACAGAACAATCCAGAGTCATCGCTGCTTGCCCACCTGCGTGATGATCACGAACAGCATTTTCTTGGCAACAAAGACACCACCAGCAACTTGCCGGTACTTACCGGTCCGCAGCAAGCGGTACTGGTACTGTTTATCCTGACATTCACTATCATGATATACGGTGTATCCGTTCTCGGTTGGTGGATGGCTGAGATGGCAACCCTGTTTATCTTCATGGGGATCCTGTGCGGGATTGTCGGCCGACTGAGCGAAGATGACCTGATTAACTCGTTTGTCGCCGGCGCAGCCGATCTTATCGGGGTTGCATTAATTGTCGGTGTTGCACGCGGTATCGTTGTCGTAATGGAAGCGGGCAATATCACCGATACCATTCTTAACTATGCCGAAGGCCTTGTTGCCGGCAAGAGTTCGGTACTGTTTATCAACACCGTCTACGGAATTGAAATGCTGCTATCGTTCATTGTACCGTCGACCTCCGGCTTGGCAGTGATGAGTATGCCTATCCTGGCGCCATTGAGTGATTTTGCCAACACTGGCCGCGAATTAGTCGTTACCGCGTTTATGAGCGGAATTGGTACTGTCCTGTTTGTTACCCCAACTTACGGTGTACTGATGGGCGGTCTGGCCATTGCACGTATCCCTTATGTAACTTGGCTGAAATTTATCGCACCGCTGGTTGCCTTCTTTGTTGCGCTAAACTGTATCATCCTCTCCATCGGCGTCACCATGTAACCCTACCTACCAGCAGTCGGCCCCGGGAGTATCGCCACTCCCGGGGCCGCTCGTTTCTGCCTGTAAATCGTCAACACAAAGATATCCATCGCTAAGCAACAACTCACCGGCCCTCTACCCAGCTAATATCACGCCCGAAACGAACATATGATCCGCCTCATGAGCATGCGCTCAACACAAAAGCATCCTGCATATTCCTTAAAGGCTATTTGCACTGTTGAATTATTGGTCTTTAAGCACCTAGACCAGATAAAACTGAGATCAAAACACAGTTTGAGCACTTTTATGATTGACAAAATATGTCAAAACGCTAATTATCGAAGCATCAATTGTTCTTAAGCACTCCATCCGCTCATCGGCCATGTTTTTGGTCTGATACGGAAAGGTTAAGAAAGCGTAATTATAACTTTGCCAGCAGGATTTTTTAGCTAGCATTGAAACAATGCCCTACGAGGATAAGGTCGGAATATATGAGTACTAAACTGGAACAACTGCGCGCGCTAACTACTGTTGTTGCTGATACAGGTGACATTGAAGCTATCAGTAAGTACAAGCCGGAAGATGCGACCACCAACCCATCCCTGATCCTAAAAGCGGCTCAAATTGCCGAATATGCCCCGCTAATCGAACAAGCCATTGCTTACGCCAAAGCACAGAGTGACAACAAAGAACAACAAATCCAAGACACTTGTGACATGCTGGCTGTAAACATCGGTAAAGAAATCCTGAACGTCGTACCTGGCCGTATCTCTACCGAAGTTGACGCACGTCTTTCATACGATACAGAAGGCAGCATTGCCAAAGCCCGCCAGTTGATCAAAATGTACAACGATGCAGGCATTCCAAATGACCGTATCCTGATCAAACTTGCTTCTACTTGGGAAGGTATCCGCGCTGCTGAAGTTCTGGAAAAAGAAGGCATCAACTGTAACCTGACCCTTCTATTCTCATTTGCTCAGGCACGTGCCTGTGCCGAAGCCGGTGTTTACCTGATTTCGCCATTCGTTGGTCGCATCATGGACTGGTACAAAGCCAAAGAAGGCCGTGATTTTGAAGCTGCTGAAGATCCAGGCGTACTATCTGTTAGCAAGATCTACAACTACTACAAAGAGCACGATTACAACACAGTGGTAATGGGTGCGAGCTTCCGCAATACCGGCGAGATCCTTGAGCTTGCAGGCTGTGACCGCCTAACTATCAGCCCGCAGCTGCTTCAAGAACTTGAAGATGCGCAAGGCGAAGTGGTTCAGAAGCTAACGCCTGCCACTGAAATCAAAGCACGTCCAGCGGCGATGACGCACGCAGAGTTCCTATGGGAGCACAACCAAGACGCAATGGCTGTTGAGAAGCTAGCGGAAGGTATCCGTAACTTCGCCACCGACCAGGGCAAGCTAGAAGCCATGATTGCAGAGCGTCTGTAATCCTGCAGATATAATTTTAGAAAGCGGCCATTTGCCGCTTTCTTCCTTTTTCGATTTAGACAATTTCATAATGGATACAAATATGGAACGTAAAGTGTTGGCAAATGCAATCCGTGCCCTGAGCATGGACGGTGTACAGCAGGCAAACTCTGGTCACCCGGGTGCACCTATGGGTATGGCGGATATTGCTGAGGTATTGTGGCGCAACCACATGAACCACAACCCACAAAACCCTGAGTGGGCTGATCGCGACCGCTTCGTGCTGTCCAACGGCCATGGTTCAATGCTGATTTACTCGCTGCTTCACCTGACAGGTTACGAGCTATCAATTGATGATCTGAAAAACTTCCGCCAGCTACACTCGAAAACCCCGGGCCACCCTGAGTACGGTTATGCACCGGGTATCGAAACCACAACGGGTCCACTGGGACAGGGCATCACCAATGCGGTGGGTATGGCAATGGCTGAAAAAGCCATGGCAGCCCAGTTCAACCGTGACGGTCACGATATCGTTGACCACTACACTTACGCTTTCATGGGCGACGGCTGTCTGATGGAAGGTATCTCTCACGAAGCGTGCTCGCTTGCGGGTACCCTAGGCCTTGGTAAACTGATCGCGTTCTGGGATGACAACGGCATCTCTATCGACGGTCACGTAGAAGGTTGGTTCTCTGACGATACGCCTAAGCGTTTCGAAGCCTACGGCTGGCACGTTATCCCAGCAGTAGACGGTCACGATGCAGACGCTATCAACGCAGCAATCGAAGCAGCAAAAGCAGATCCTCGCCCAACTCTGATTTGTACCAAAACTATCATCGGTTTCGGTTCACCTAACAAGTCTGGCTCTCACGACTGTCACGGTGCACCACTGGGCCACGACGAAATCGCAGCGGCTCGTGAATTCCTAGGCTGGAACCACGGTCCATTCGAAATCCCTGCTGACGTTTACGCTGAGTGGGATGCCAAAGAAGCGGGCGCGGCGAAAGAAGCGGCTTGGAACGAAAAACTAGCAGCTTATGAAGCGGCTCACCCAGAGCTAGCAGCTGAGTTCAAGCGCCGTGTAAACGGTGAACTACCTGCGCAGTGGGAAGAGAAAGCGAACGCTATCATCGCAGATCTTCAGGCGAACCCAGCAAACATCGCATCTCGTAAAGCCTCACAGAACGCACTAGAAGCGTTCGGTCAGATGCTACCTGAGTTCATGGGCGGCTCGGCTGACCTGGCACCTTCTAACCTGACGATGTGGTCTGGTTCTAAGTCACTGGAAGCAAAAGACTTCTCTGGCAACTACATCCACTACGGTGTGCGTGAGTTCGGCATGACCGCGATCATGAACGGTATCGCGCTGCACGGTGGTTTCGTTCCATACGGTGCGACTTTCCTCATGTTTATGGAATACGCACGTAACGCAATGCGTATGGCAGCACTGATGAAAGTGCAGAACATCCAGGTTTACACTCACGACTCTATCGGTCTGGGTGAAGATGGCCCGACTCACCAGCCGGTTGAGCAGATGGCATCTCTGCGCCTGACTCCTAACATGAGCACATGGCGTCCATGTGACCAGGTTGAGTCTGCCGTAGCTTGGAAACTGGCTATCGAGCGTAAAGACGGTCCAACAGCGCTGATCTTCTCGCGCCAGAACCTGGCGCAGCAGGCGCGTACTGAAGCACAGGTTGCTGACATCACTAAGGGTGGCTACATCCTGAAAGACAGTGAAGGCAAGCCAGAGCTTATCCTTATCGCCACTGGCTCTGAAGTGGAGCTAGCGGTAGAAGCGGCTGCCCAGCTAACGGCTGAAGGTAAGCAAGTACGCGTTGTTTCAATGCCATCTACCGATGCATTCGACAAGCAAGACGCGGCATACCGTGAAGCTGTTCTGCCATCAGACGTAACGGCTCGTGTTGCCATTGAAGCGGGTATTGCCGACTTCTGGTACAAGTACGTTGGATTCGACGGCCGTATCATCGGTATGACAACCTTCGGCGAATCAGCACCTGCAGGCGAGCTATTCAAGATGTTCGGCTTCACGACTGAAAACGCAGTTGAGACAGCTAAAGAATTGCTGAGCTAAGTTAGCCAACATTAAGTAAATAAAAGGCGCTAAGTGAATCACTTAGCGCCTTTTTTATTGTTCTTTTCGCCAAAATCATTTATCGGGTAAAAGCAGCGGTAAGCACTCTCTAAGATTTTGACATTGATACCCACTCAAACCTTACAGTACAATGAACCGTAAAATGATAGCGCATCTTTTCTTGCAAGCACCTTTGGGTGTTTAACTTCGACGTAGGACCCCATTGATGGCAAAAGTAACCCCAGAAGAAGCATTGAAAACCCGCCAGCGAATTTTGGATGCAGTCATTCAGTGCCTGCTAGACCCTCAGGTCGGTTATGAAAAAATGACCTACACCCGCTTGCAAACCATGACAGGTATTTCGCGTGGCGGTATTCTCAATCACTTTGGTAAAAAAGAGCACTTTCTATTAGCGCTTGATGGCAGGATTTTCAATACCGTACTGAATGAACTCGATTTGTCGAGCAGAGACGCCTTCAGTTCATCGTTTGAGTCAGCCCTAGCTCGCCCGACATTTAATGCAGTCATGCAGTTACTGCTCAATAATGCCTCGCACCATGTGGCTATTGAGTACGCAAAGCAGGCATGGCGGGATCTTGAGGACCTTATAGAAGAGAAGCTCGGAGCCGAGGTAAAAGAAAACGATCTTCCCCGCTTGCTCGGCCGCAGTATCTTTATGCTGACAACAAGCAAGGCAGCCTAAGGCTTAATATCATCAAGCCCCGCCATTACTGGCAGGGCTAGCGGAAAAGTTAAGGCATTTCAAATATACCCAAGCATCATGAAATTACTTGGGTATATCGGTAATTAAATTTTGCGCATGACCGATTTAAGTTCTTCAACTAGCTCAATGTTCGATAGCTCACCTTTTTCAACATCAAAATTGTCATAGAAGCTTGGTACCGATAATGAGCCTCTTACTTCTGCATCAAAAAACGGCGCTGATTCCACAGCCGTCGACAATACTGATTTTGCACCGCCCGGACCTGGTGAGGTAGAAAGCATAATAACGGGTTTCCCCTGATACACTTTCATATTAATCCGTGATGCCCAGTCAAAAATATTCTTATACGCCGCTGTATATGACCCATTGTATTCAGCGAATGAAATCACCACGGCGTCTGCTTCACCAATCTTGCTGAAAAAGCGCTTGGCATGTTCATGAACACCCGAGGATTTTTCTCTTTGCTCACTGTAAATAGGCATATCAAAATCATTCAAATCCAACACTTCAACGTCTGCACCTTCGGCCAAGCCTGCAGCGTACGTCGCGAGTTGTTTATTGATGGATGTGGTACTGTTTGTTGCGCCAATTGCCAAAACTTTCATTATTACCCCTTAAAATTTAACCACTTAACTACTGTCGCTTGTTGGTATGGAAAGGATGATAAAACCTCAAGTTAGGTTGAGGTAAAGCTTTTTTTGTGGCTAAATTAAAAATAATGGGACAGCCCCTAATTCAACTTAGCTAGTGTCTGTGCAACAGCATGAGGCGGAGAAATTAACATGAGCATGACCGTCGGCCAGGTAGCAAAACGCTCTGGTATTAATGTTTCTACCCTGCATTTCTACGAAGAGAAAGGCTTGATTGTGAGTTCTCGGGATCACGCAAACCGCAGGCTCTATGATCGGCAAATCTTGCGCCGGATCGCGGTGATCAAAGCCGCGCAGAATATCGGGCTTTCACTGCAAGAGATCTCTGAGGCCCTATCAGATCTGCCCAAGCATAGAGCGCCTAAGCAGGAAGAATGGGAAAGGCTCGCACGAGACTGGAATAAAACGCTCGAGGAGCGAATTCAGGCACTAAAAAGCCTGCAATCGAAGCTGAGTAGCTGTATCAACTGTGGCTGCCTGTCACTTGGCACCTGTGAGCTTTACAACCCAGAAGACACCAAGGGCATCTATGAGCCAGGAGCAAGGCTGGTGAGCACTGACTCAGATAACCAATCATAATCTAGTGTCACAAAAAGCCTCGTATTTCGTCGGGGATGCCTAGTTAAGGGCTTCAGTGTAGTGGCGGAGCGGCCGGGCTTGCGTCCAAGCGGGACTCATCAGTCCGCAGGACTGACGCCTATGTTCAACGCATACAAGAAAGGCCCAGTCTTTCGACTGAGCCTTCAGTGTAGTGGCGGAGCGGACGGACTTGATGGTCCGGCACCCCGGCCCGCAGACAAAAGTGCGCAGCACTTTCGGGAGCGTTAGATACAAAAAAGCCCTCGTCTTTCGACAAGGGCTTCAGTGTAGTGGCGGAGCGGACGGGACTCGAACCCGCGACCCCCGGCGTGACAGGCCGGTATTCTAACCAACTGAACTACCGCTCCAATTCTGTGTGAAACTCAGCTTAAAACCTAGTTTCTAGAATGTGGTGGAGACGCTCTGGGCATGGAGGATTTGAACCCTGCTTACCCAAAAGCTCAAATAACCAGTATTGCTACTGACTATTAGAATGTGGCGGAGAGATAGGGATTTGAACCCTAGATACGCTATTAACGTATGCCGGTTTTCAAGACCGGTGCTTTCAACCACTCAGCCATCTCTCCGTAAGTGCGGCATATGATAAGTTGCTTAAGGCCAGCTGTAAACCCCAAAAACAGCCAACTGGTCACAATACAATCAAAAACAACATTTTTATGAAGACATCACGAAAGAACAGGTTTCATCAGCAGGATGACTTAACAACACACCAACTACGTACCTTAATGAGCCTGTTTATTTACCATCACACTACAAACAAGAAACACGTGTAGATTTTAAAGAGAGAATTTGTTAGATAAATACATCGTAAGTGTTTACACCAAACCTGTTCTATTCACTGCACGGGAATTAATATTTGTTTTGCTCGGCAAGATGGCTCTTTATTTTCTAATTCGCCGAATAAAAAAATATATTTTATATCTTACAATAATGTGAAGAGAAATAACCATAATGTGTAATAACTTGCACACAGCATGATTTAACACAAAAAAAGATGATGTAAATATTTTTTGGCACTTGTATGTATTTATTTTCCTAAGAACTAATATAAAACAGTAGGTTACAAAATAAAAAATGCCTGATAAAAAAGACACCCCAAAGCGCAACAAAATTAATATTAAAAACTGGAACCAAGATCACAGAAAGAGATGATGCACTTATGCATCATTGTGATACCGGTTCCATAGAAACACAGGACAATGCACACGGATGCTAAGCGAAATTTGTGACTGCCAGCTTATAACATGCCCTAAATGTGGCCAGCGTGATAATTTTTTAATTAACACAGAAACCAATACTCTTATCTGTATTTGTGGGTATCACTCTCCTCTTAAGAAATGTTACTGCAAAAAATAACATCAAGGTTGTGATATATGTATTTTAATTGCCCATCTTGTAAAGAAAGTGTGTTTTTTTACCGTTTGCATAGAACAATATTAGAGAAGTTAACTAAGAAGAAATACGCAAAATATCAATGTAGCCACTGCTCAGCTCTCATTTTATCTCATATGTCGATGGACAAGGTTATTCTACTCAAGGGCGGAGACTACAGGTGTGCACACCAGATATAAGTACAATGGATATTAAAGATGATAATGGTATTGATCTTAAAATAAATCAGCAATACTACATTGAGCACCTTGTTAATCTTCATTGGCGATATTTCAACGCAATCTCTGATGATGACAAACAAGAATTAAACTATCTTGAAGAAACCATAGCCAAGACCAGAGAAAACCTCGCCAGATTAACCCTATAAGTCGTGGAGGCAGGCACCACTAGCCTGCCTCCAGTGAACATCCACCACTACAAGGCAAACTTCCACACTGGCCTTAGTCCCCATAGCAGCCAGAACATTACCGACGGCATAAACTTTTTCTTGCGCCACAAGAACTGTGCTTGATGCTTGAGGAAAGCCGCTTTCAAAAAGGCATCGGCCAGTTGCCCAGACTCTCCGGCATTTACAGCACGGAGTTCCTCTAATTCACTGCCGGCCAAAAATTGTCGCAGCTGTCCTTCCTCAATCCATTGCTGCACAACCTGTTCAGCCTTGTTCATTAACTCAGACTGCGGAACAACAGCTTGAACCAAACCGATAGCCAGTGCTTGCTGGGCATCAGGTTTCCAGCCTTCAGTACCAAGCATACGCTGAGCATTGCCTTCTCCTATCAAGCGAGGTAGATGCACACTCGAGCAGCCCTCGGGGGTCACACCCAAAACGGCAAAAGGCGTTGAGAATGTCGCATTATCAGCAGCAATAATTCCATTGGCTAATGTCGCAGAGGTCACGCTGGCACCGATTGCAGGACCATTTACCGCAACAAGCAATGGCTTGGCGCAACCAAGAAATATCTCAAACAAGGCTTGGTTGTTTTCGGCAATGAGCTCACGTAACTTTCGTGGAGCCATGAGCTTCAAGGTACCACTCAGATTCACCCCCGCAGAATAATAGCTCCCAGCCCCGGTCAGAATGATCCCTTTGACATCATCATCGTGGTTTGCCTTATCAAAGACCTCCTTGAGGGCATTCATCATGTCCATCGTCCAGCCGTTTAATTTTTCAGGGCGATTCATCGTAACGGTCAAAATCCCCTCATTAACCCGGGTCAATATCTGCCCAGCTGACACTGGCATTAACTTCATGTCGTTCACAATAGTCGGCTCCCTTCTTTGGCGCTCGTTCCGTTATATCCATCACAACTAAAATGATTAATTTGCTAGTCCAATCAACCTTTCTCTGTAATCCCCTACAACGACGATCACGGGGACGAAACCTAGATCTAATCTCCACCCAAAGCTGTTTAAAAAAGCAACAAGTGTGGATTCGATCACTCTAATCAAAGGCTGCACCTATTAGGGTATAAGTAAAAGTTAGAGCAAAGAAACTAAGATCTGTCGCTGCTACACAATGTTTGATTAGGGGGCCTTCATTGAGCCCTTATCAAGCCTTAATTGCAAAGCTTGCTGACATCATTGCGAGGCCGACTGGCCAAACTGATACGACTGCAGCTGACTTTGCAATTTAGTATTGCGGAGTCAGGCAGATGGAAAAACTTAAATTAGCGAAGGAATTATTTACCAGACCACTAACCTTAGACGAACTCTACCAACTCGATCAGCTTGAGCGGCAAGCCAAAGGCAAGGAAAAGCTCTATATCGCTTCCCTGTGGGATGCGGCCTACGCCTTGGTGGAACCTGCTGTACTCCACCAAGCCCGCGAGGCCGGGCTGCTCTAGCCATACTTATCTTGGTCTTCAGTTTACAGGTCTGCCTGACGGCAGGCCTGCATGATCACGCCTAGGGCTCTTTGCCTGTGACGTACATTACAAAACTATGTGGCAGCATCCTTAATTGCGGCATTTGAATTCGCCATGACAGTATCAATAAGATCCAACAGCCACATGAATTTGGCAGCATGTTGATTCTTTTTGTTCAAGAAAGCATACACCTCAACTAGCGCAGGCTGCTCTAGGTCGTCCACGAAGACCGCCCGTATATCGTTTTTATATCGCTCCACGACTGGCTGCATACAGGGGGCAATAATATCGGTCTGTTTAATCGTCTCTATCAATCCGCTCAATGACGTCGTTCTCAAACTGAACGCCATAGACTTACCCAGTTTTGTGACTTCTTCTTCCAGTCGTGAATGCTTGTTAGGATCCAGATACGCCATATCAACGTGCGCGAATGGGTATTCGAGCAGTTCATCAATATTGGCATTCGTCCCTTTATATGGATGGTCTTTCCTAACCGCTAAGACAAATGTGAGGGTAGCAATCGGCACTGCAATAATGTCTGACGGTAAATTTTCCACTTCAAAATGAACCACAACATCCACCAGCCCTTGTTGAAGTCTCTCAATCGAGTGCTTGGATATAGTATGAGTGACCAAGGTAGAGCCTGGGCTTTGTTGCGATAGCAGCAGGTATAACTCGGTGGTTAGCCATGGGAGTACATGCGGATTGCACTCGACATGGAATTCTTCGTTTATCTGGCAGGGATCAAACTGCTTTCCCTCCTCAATGGCCATTGCCAAGCCCTCAAGCAAAGGGAACACTTTCTGGTACAAACTATCGGAATACGGTGTCGGCAAGAATTGTTTATTTGACAGAACAAACAACTCCTCTCCGAGCGACTCTTTGAGCTTCTTAATACTTTGACTGACGGCTGGCGTTGTCACAAACAGTTTCTCGCTTGCTTTGCGCAGACTCCGCTCTTGGTACACCGTCACAAAGATCTTCAAAAGATTCAAATCCACTTTGTTTAATTTCATGCGCTCACCATAAACCACAGCTTAACGATCTCTTTAGTTTATATTAATTTCCTTAACCAAAGCTGCCTTATATAGTAACCAAAAACCGACAAGTTACAGGGAAGTAATGAAAAACCATACGAGGCAATATGCTAATACAACGCTCACTACTTTCTCTCCTCACGATTACATTTACCTGTGCATCAGCGGCCAACGAAGCAGATATTCAAGATATGTCAGACCCATTAGCGGTATATACGCAGGCGGGGTTGGGCTATACCGACAAGGGCCTGAACCTAAAATTAGGTCAGACCTATGACACAGGTAATGACACGACCATGGGTATGAATATCATTGAAATAAAAGGGGTTGCAGGTCAATCCATTGGCTGGAGTAGCCGGGACAACGATGACAGCATTGACTCCATTCGCTTCAGAAATTTCGGCGTAGACCTGACGAACGGCAGAGGCGCTCAAATTGATGTTTCCTGGGATTTTGACAGTAACCAAGGATCTGCATCTTACAGCTTAATTCAAGCTCTGCCTCAAATGGGCAGGTTTAACTTCTACCCACTAGCTGGGGTCGGGCTGGCAGCAGGTGAAGAATTGCCCGGGACCACAGGCGGCAACCCCGATGCCGACCAAGTAAGGGACCGCTACAACCTGCACGGCACATTCTATGTCGCAGGGATGTACAGCAAGATGCAAATTACCGATAACGTCTGGCTTAACTACAACCCCATGTACCTGGGCACTATCTCAGGATCGTCAACATTCAAAGATACAGGCTTTGAGGGCGACAGCTCCGTGCTGGCACACGAATTTGCTGCAAGTTATCAACTAACACCACAAGCCAATATTCGCTACTTCGCCAATTGGACGCAGAACACCGATTTCAATGACGGCGACCACCGCATTGAGTTCAACTACCAGCTTTAATTATTAGCGAGGAAACATCATGAAAACTCTCACGAACACCATTGCTTCAATACTGGCCGTTACCTCACTTTCTGGTATTGCCTTTGCGCAAAATAGCGAGCCGACGGAAACCATCACAACACGCTCTGGTGAATTTACATTCGAGAACAGCTTTTTACATGGTATTCCAACTCAGGAAAGCTCCGAGCGCCTATTTGAACTGATCGATTATCAACGTGCATCACAGGCCTACATTTGGTCTGTCCCTCTCGTCTCAAACTACGCCTGGAAAAAAGCCTACGAGAAAATGGGGGCCGAGGATGGCCAAATCACTTATGTCGCCACCCATCAAGCAAAATTGGGAGGTTTAACCTATAACACCTCCACGCCGTATGCGCTAACTTGGTTCAATGTCGAACAACAGCCGGTCGTTATTAGCATCCCAACCGATGAGCTTCGCGGGGCAGTGCACACGATGTGGCAGATAGGCATTGCCCAGATGACCGAGCCGGGCACCTACGTCATAAAAGCCAAGGGCAGCCCAACCCCAGCAAATATTCCCAAAGATGCGAAAGTTCTGGAGTCTGACACCAATTATGTGTTCTTCGGCGTGCGCCTGATGGCGAAATCCGAAGAGCAGCGAATGAAAGATCTCGCAGCACTCAAGATCACAGATACAAGCGGTAAGCCGCTGAGCGCTAAAGGCGTCAACTACCCGGAGCGCGGTGAAGATGCCAAACACCCTCGCGGCATGGCATTTTGGCAGGTTTTGGACGAGGCTATCCAAGCAGAAACCGTGGCCGAGCGAGACCGTATCATGCACGATATGCTTCGCCCGTTAGGTATTGAGAAGGGCAGACCTTTCGAGCCGACCTCTCAACAGCGCAAAATTCTTGAGCAGGCCGTCGTTATGGGTGAAGCGATGGTAAAAAACATCGACTTCAATAAAACCGAACGCCTTCCCCATGCCGCTTATGGACCTACCGGAAATACATGGGAAATCGCCACCGCCTCCACGCCAAATCAAGACCGCGCTTACGGTGTCGATCTAGATGGGCGTGCCGCTTGGTTCTATGAAGCGGTAACCAATGACATTGCGATGCACGGATTCGAAAATGGCGGCTGGGGACAAATCTACCTCGATAACTACCGAGATGACAACGGCGACGGCCTTAATGGCAGCAATCACTACACCCTAACCCTAGATGGAAAGGTAAACTACGCAGATCTATTTTGGACTATCACGGTTTACAACGTCGAAAACCGAGCGATTATCGATAACGACCTTGAACGCGCAGACGTAGGTTCAAACATTGCCGGTACGGTAAAGAATGCGCAAGGCGACTATACATTCCATTTTTCGCCAACCAAGCCGGCGGGTGTGAACGAAGCAAACTGGGTTCAAACCCGCGAAGGAGAAAATTGGTTCGTTTACTTTAGAGCGTATTCACCAAGCGAAGAGTTTGTACAGCAGAAACCCGAAACCATACTGCCAAACTTCAAACGTATCAATTAACTACATGGTAGGGAAGCCAGCATATTTGCTGGCTTTTATGATAAAGATAAATTAAATCAAGTATCGCGAAAAACACAGGAAGCTCAATATCTCTCCTTGTAGAAGGCAGTATAGGCGCTCGTTGAACCAGGCGTATTCCTGTGGGCCATGAGGCTGAGCTACATCTGACATATCTACTCTTTCTTTTCTCTCAACGTTTAAAAATAAACCTTCAAATCAAACCAAATTTAATAATACAAATAAAACAAACCAAAAAGTGATCGCACTCACCTAGCAACCCTCGCATAAAAACCAATTTAGCGATCAAAATCATAAAGATAAAAACAAATAGGTGACGAGTTTATCACTTTACCAAAAGCCACTTTGATTGATATAAAATAATACAATAACCTCAAATGACACAGGAGATATCAAGGTGTAAGGATGAACACACAAAAACAAATTGCCCTAGATGCAATCGAGCTTGTTAGGCCTGCTATCGAGCGCCTATTCTCACGAACCAACCGTCAAGAACTGCATATAGTAGTGATGGATCCCCGCCTCAAGCCATGGGAATCCAGCTTTGAAGAAGCCGTTTTAGTTGAAACCTCTATCGGCCAACCTGATGCATGGACAATCCCTTTTGATCAACTCGCCCGAAAGAAAGCCCAACAAGCTTGGCGTGACTCCCAGGCCAATATTAATCACCAAACGGCTCACCCATCGTCGCTACGAGATGATGATGTGCTGTATTACGGCTCCTTTGTCTACGGCAATGTCGTCGTCGCCTGCAGCGGGGTGCAGCAATGGTATGACATGCTGATCAGTGGCTGGATTGCCCTGGCCATCGAGCAACTCACAATCAACGACTACCAACTCCAAAAAACGAATAACCCGACTCAAACCTACCGACGTGAACAATAAAATAGGTATCTAAAATATGAATAAATTACTAAAAGCAGTCATGATCTCCGCAGGTGTACTAGTTTCAGCCACCGCTGTTGCTGCTGATTACCCAACCAAAAACATTCGCTTGGTTGTCCCTTTTGGTGCCGGTGGCGGTACCGATGCTGTTGGCCGTACGTTGGCTAATAGTGCTAAAGATGTTCTAGGTCAGAATATTTCTATTATGAACCGTACCGGTGGTGCAGGTGCTGTAGGGATGAGCTTTGGTGCCCAGCAGCGCGCTGATGGTTATACCCTGACAGTAGTCACCCGCGAGATTACCTCACTTCCTCAAATGGGCCTGATGCGCCACTCTGCCGATGATTTCCGCTTGATCCGTATGGTAAACCTCGATCCAGCCGTTGTATTAGTCGCTGCTGACAGCCCATACAACAGTATCAATGACTTAATTGCTGATGCCAAAAAAGAGCCCGGCAAAGTGAAGTTTGCTTCTACCGCAGCACCAAACTTCTACCTGATGGCACTAGAACAAGATCAAGATATCAAACTAAATGCCATTCCTTACAACGGTGCTTCAGAAGCGATTCCAGCAGTCCTGGGCAACCACACGGATGTCACCATGGTGACACCGGGCGAAGCCATCGCACAGCTTCGCTCAGGACAGCTAAAGGCCCTCGGCGTAATGTCTGAAAAACGTATCGCGTTTATTGAAGATGTTCCAACCCTGAAAGAGCAAGGAGTAGATGTGGTGACGGGGACTTGGCGTGGCATCGGTGCGCCAAAAAACACCCCTGATCACATTATTGAAAAGCTGGGTGCGGCTTTTGACAAAGCTATGGCGAGCGAGGAATTCAAATCATTCATGGCAACAGGCGCAATGTCGATTCACAACCTGAATGCCGAAGAGTTTACCAAGTTTGTCTACGAAGATACGCAAGCACTAGGCTCTCTAATTAACTAACCATACTCAGGAGCCAGCACACCCTGCTGGCTCTTATTATAAACACGCTCAACACAAGGATGGATTCTATGTTGAATAGAAACTTTCTTTTCCCGTCCCTGATCATTTTATTAGGTGCCGCTTCCCTTTTCGTTATCAGCCAATTCGACAAGCCGATATTCCAAGATGCCAGTGTCGATGCCGCCTTTTTCCCAACCGTTGTCACTATCGCTATGATGTTTATTTCGGCGGTGTTAGCCTTCCAGCATTGGCAAAAAGCCCACCGTTACAAGAAGGAAAAAAAACAAGAGAAAGAAGCACCAATATTTTCAAAGCTGTCTATTTTTGGTGTCGCCTACTTAATTGGTTATACCTTCTTGATTCACCTTCTTGGCTACCTGTTTGCCAGTCTTATTGCCTTCGCCTTATACCTATTTTATTTCAAGGTGAAGAAAACCCTTTATTACGTTATTGCAGCAGTATTCGTTGTATCTGTGTATTTCCTGTTTGGCGAAGTGTTTGTGATCGCACTTCCTGACGGCATCATTCTGTAGAGGCCGCATATGTTAGAACATTTATTTTCAGGCATCCTAACCGCTTTTAGCCCTAGTGTTTTCCCCGTACTGATCTTCGGCGTACTGGGCGGGATCATCCTCGGTGCCCTACCCGGCCTCACCGCAACCATGGGTGTTGCCATTTTGCTGCCTTTTACCTTTGGGATGGAGCCAACGGCTGCACTGGTCATGCTCATCGGTGTTTATATCGGTGGTATCTATGGTGGCTCGATTGCCGCGATTTTGCTCAAAACGCCCGGTACCCCGGCCTCTGCGGCGACCGTGCTTGACGGCCATACCCTTGCAGCAAAAGGCCAAGCTGCTCGGGCACTGAGTATCTCGGCGGTTGCCTCGTTTATCGGGGGCCTTATCAGTACCATTGTACTAATTGCGATTGCACCACTACTGGCTGACTTTGCCCTCAAGTTCAATGCGCCTGAATATTTCGCGCTGGCCTTGTTCGGCCTTACCATCATTGCCAGTGTGTCGTCGAAAAACATCCTCAAGGGATTACTTGCAGGCAGTATCGGCTTGCTAGTATCCACTGTAGGTCTAGACCCGATCAGCAGTGTGCCTCGCTTTACGTTTGATGTGATGGATTTGTACAGCGGCATCAATGTGATACCGGTACTAATTGGTTTATTTGCTATCTCTGAGGGTCTCAACCAGCTTGAAAAGTTGCATACACAGAAGAAAAGCGCACCACCGAAATTTGACCATAAGTTACTGAGCAAGAGAGATCTGAAAACCATGCTGCCAACTGCGGTGAAAAGTGGTTTGATGGGTACCTCTATCGGCTCGGTACCGGGGGCAGGTGCCGATATCTCAGCGTTTGTTTGCTATAACGAAGCCAAGCGCTCGGCCAAAAATCCGGATGAATTTGGCAAAGGTTCGGTACAAGGCTTAGCGGCAGCAGAAGCAGGTAACAATGGCGTTACCGGTGGTTCACTGGTTCCGCTATTGACGCTGGGTGTCCCGGGTGATGCGGTAGCTGCTGTTTTACTTGGCGCATTGATTGTGCAGGGCCTGACGCCAGGACCATTGCTGTTCAGCCAAAGTCCTGAAGTCGTCTATGGGGTATTCAGTTCAATGCTGGTTGCCAATATTGTCATGTTGATTATCGGCTTGCTCGGTATCCGCTTCTTCTGCCGCATTATTGAGGTACCTAAGATCATCATGATCCCTATTATCATCTTCCTGTCGGTGATCGGTGCCTATGCTATCAACAACTCGATGTTCGATGTGGGTATTGCGATCAGCTTTGGCTTGCTTGGCTTTATCCTCAATAAGATGGAAATCCCATCCTCTCCTATCCTGCTGGCGATCATCCTAGGGCCAATGGCCGAAACCAACCTGCGCAAATCACTGCTAATGTACGACGGTAGCTGGTCATTCCTGTATGAACGCCCTATCGCACTAGCATTCATTGTTCTGGCAATCTTCTCGGTCTATTCCACCATGAAGCTCAAAAAGAAGCAGGCACAGAATCCTGTGAAGCCTGTTGCCAAGTAACAGATGTAAAAAAGCCAGCAGTTAAGCTGGCTTTTTGAATATGGCGGAGCGCTTTAAGTATGGTGGATTTGATTCAAATCCCTTACTCAGAACTCAATGCGTACGAAAAAGGCCTTGTCTTATGACAAGGCCTCTGAATGTGGCGGAGAGATAGGGATTTGAACCCTAGATACGCTATTAACGTATGCCGGTTTTCAAGACCGGTGCTTTCAACCACTCAGCCATCTCTCCGTAAGTGCGGCGTATGATAATCATAACGATCCGCCTTGTAAACCCACCCAATAACCAAGTGCTTACATATCCACCAGCAGCCTGCTTTATGTGTTAAAAATAAAGCAATTGACCGTTATTTTTTCTGCTTCGTACCAAATAGAGAGATTTTCAAAGAGCAGACTGGATTTTCCCTCACCAACTGGACTTTTAATACCTCTTTGCTCCAAACGCTTATGCATCGTCAGCAAATTAGTCCCCCCCTTCACTATTGGCCTGAGAGCTAAATCACATCTCATTTCGCAGGGTACAAAAGTCCAGCTAATGGCCTATTTATCCAATAGTTTCATCTGATCTCCCGTCCCATAATTACAGCCATCCAGACAGCATTCTGTCTTAGAACATCGCTCAACCCTGTTGCGTTGGCGGCCAAGCCAACTGAAAAAATAAACCATAAAAACATGGAGTAATTCGAAATGAAAAGCCAACTGTCAGTGTTAAAAAGACACTTATTGACGGGTACCAGCCACATGCTCCCCTTCGTTGTTGCCGGTGGGGTATTACTTGCCCTGTCAGTCATGCTGGGGGGGAAAGGTGCGGTACCGGAAGGCGTATTCCTGGAAGGTCTGTGGGACATGGGTATTGCTGGTTTTACCCTGTTTGTGCCAGTACTTGGTGGCTACATTGCCTACTCGATTGCCGACCGACCAGCACTTGCACCAGGTATGATTGGTGCCTACCTGGCTAACCAAGTCCAAGCCGGTTTCCTTGGCGCGATCGTGGTCGGCTTCATCGCGGGCTACGTTGTCCTGCAGCTCAAGCGTATTCCGCTATCCAATAAACTCAAAGCCATTTCAACCTACTTTATCCTGCCTATCGGCGGCACTTTTATTGTCTCTGGCTTGGTGATCTGGGTCATCGGTACGCCGATAGCCATGGCCATGGAAAGCATGAACCTGTGGTTACAGGGGATGGCTGGCGCCTCTAAAGCCTTCTTGGGTATGGTACTCGGTGGCATGACCGCCTTCGACATGGGTGGCCCTATCAACAAAGTCGCCACCTTGTTCGCCCAAACCCAAGTCGGTACACAACCATGGCTAATGGGCGGTGTTGGCATCGCTATCTGTGTTCCTCCTCTGGGTATGTTCCTAGCGACTTTGCTTTCACCAAAACGTTACACCGACGAAGAGCGTGAAGCGGGGAAAGCCGCTGGCATCATGGGCTGTATCGGTATCACTGAAGGAGCAATTCCTTTTGCTGCCGCCGACCCGATGCGCGTACTGCCTTCTATCGTGGTAGGCGGCATGGTCGGTAACGTTGTCGGCTTCATGTTCAACGTCCTCAACCATGCGCCATGGGGCGGCCTGATTGTGCTACCAGTGGTGGACGGACGCTTGTTCTACATCGTCGGTATCGCCGCCGGTGCTCTAACTACTGCACTGATGGTCAATGCATTGAAAAAACCTATCGAACAACGTCAAGACGCCAAAGTTGAAAATGACTCGGCGGAAGACACCCTTGAATTAGATTTCGACTAACAATTTTTCGGGAGAAAACAACATGAAACTACTAGGCGTAACTTCTTGCCCATCCGGCGTTGCCCATACCTATATGGCAGCAGAAGCATTGGAAACAGCGGCCAAAGCCAAAGGCTGGGAAGTCAAAATCGAAACTCAGGGCTCTATCGGGATTGAAAATGAAATCCTGTCAGCCGAAGTAGAAAATGCCGATATTGTCATCCTGACCAAAGATATCGCAATCAAAAACGAAGAGCGCTTCAAGGGCAAGAAAATCGTTCGTGTCGGGGTAGCAGATGCAGTGAAGAAAGCCCCGCAAATCATGGATAAAATCGAAGCGCATCTCGCTTCGGCTTAAAACCTCACCCCAATGCCCTGGCTTTAAATGGCCAAGGCATTGGCACATTATTACTCTGAAAAATGATACCTACTCTACAGTTTGCAGAATATCATTTCGAAGTGGCGGATATTAGAGTGGTATCATATAAACGGTTAGTCTTCAGTATGTTATGCGTCTTCAGGTAATGCATATTCAGAGCTAGCCTTTCTTTTTGATAACACTGCGCCTGTGGCGAGTGGTTGAGTAGATGTAATGACATGAAGCAAACCTTCACTGATCTTCTTGATAATGTGATTTCTGACAGCAGCGCCTTCAATACCATCTGGTTTGCCGGTGATGATGTCCCGCCTCCCGAAGCCAGTTACCAGGTCAACTTTCCGCGCCTTGAACTGGTATTCAATGGCCAATACGAAAACTTACTAGAAAGCCCGCAGCACCAAATTGAGAATATTCTACTCCGGCCTGGCGATGCCCTGTTTATTCCGCCCAATGCCTGGAACAAGCCGAGTTGGGACAAAGAGTGCTCGGTGCTCAGCTTACTGTTTGGCAAAAGCCAGCTCGGGTTCAGCCTGGTCAGCAAGCACGACAATGAGGAAGGCTTCTATGATGTGGTCAAGTACAGCGTGCCGCAGCGGACTGGCCGGGCCATCGATCACATTCTGACAGCACTATCGACCCTCGCCTACGAAAAGCAAAAGCAGCCAGCCGATAAATTCCTGTTGCTAGCGCTGCTCAGTTATTGCAAGGATATGCTGACCCTGCCGACAGAAGATACCAGCCGTCGCGGTGAGGACATGTTCAAAGGGATCTGTATTTACGTGCAGGAAAACTTCCACCGCAACATCAACCGCAATACCGTTGCTGCCCGCTTTAATATCTCACCGAACCACTTGTCGCGGCTGTTTCGCCAAGAAGGGCACATGCGCTTTGCCGACTATATCTCCTGGGTGCGGCTTGAGCGCGCCAAGTTCATGCTTAAGCGCTACAACTTCCGCCTAGAGGAAGTGGCTCAACGCTGCGGCTATCATGACCCCAATTATTTCTGTCGGGTATTCAAGCGAAAGACAGGGAAAACCCCGACCGAATACCGCAGCCGTTAAACCAAGCAACACATCAAAAGCCGAAACCTACTTTACCCTCTGCGGCATCACCTGTTATTGTGAACTGTGTTTTTTAAAGGCTGCCGCCATTATGCTCACAGCTCTGTCTATCAATAACTACCGCTCAATTTTGGATCTCAAGGTGCCGTTGGGGCCGCTCAATGTCATTACCGGCGAAAATGGCACTGGTAAATCCAACCTCTACAAAGCGTTACGTTTGCTGGCCGAAACGGCACAGGGTGGCGTAGTTCCAGCCATCGCCAAAGAAGGCGGACTGGATTCGACTTTCTGGGCGGGGCCTGAAACCCTTTCAAGGGCAATGAAACAGGGTGAGCAGGCTGTTGAATACACGGTACGCCAACGCACCAAGCGGATGAAGCTGGGTTTTGCCACCGAGCAGTTCAGCTATGCCATCTCTCTGGGTTTGCCGGTTCCCTCTTCACAAACCATGTTCGGCCAAGATCCCGAAATCAAGCGAGAATGCATCTGGAACGGCCAGGTCTACCGGCCATCCAGCAGCCTAATCGACCGCAAAGGGGCAATGATCAAAGCCCGCAGCGGGCGGCAGTGGCAGGTCATCTCACAACATATCGCCAGCTACCATAGCCTGTTTGATCAAATGGCCGATCCAGTTGCCACACCAGAGGCTTTTCAGCTTCGAGAGACCATCCGTGGCTGGCGCTTCTACGATCACTTCAGAACCGATCGCGACGCACCTGCTCGTCAAGCGCAATTGGCAACTCGCACACCGGTTCTGCATCACGACGGTAGGGATCTGGCCGCGGCCCTGCAAACTATCATCGAGATCGGCGATAAAGAGACCTTGTTCAAAGCTATTGACTACGCCTTTCCCGGCGCATCCATTCGCATAATACACCATGCCGATAGCCGATTTTCTCTCGAGTTTTCCCAGCAGGGACTGCTCCGCCCATTAACTGGTGCCGAGCTTTCCGACGGCACATTGCGTTTTCTTCTCTGGGTGGCAGCACTATTGACGCCTCGCCCGCCAAGCCTAATGGTACTCAACGAACCAGAAACCAGTTTGCATCCCGACCTACTGCCAGCATTGGCAAGACTGATCCTCCATGCGACCAAACACAGCCAGCTTTGGGTGGTCTCCCATTCACCGCGCTTGATTGCCGCCTTGGAGCAACACCCTGACTGCAATGCGATCAAGTTGGAGAAGGAAATGGGCCAAACCGTGATCCCTGGACAGGACATTCTAACCACACCGTCATGGCACTGGCCGGATGAATAGGCAGCCTTAAAAATGCTAATCCGACTAAGAGGCTTAACAAAAAATACCGCACTTATTCCGTTCTACAAGCTACCCTCAACCGATGTTGCACAGTAAACAGAAGAAGTTTGCTGCAATATGAGAGACTTATCACGCTTATATGTGAGTGCTACAAAAGTCCAGTAAAGGGTTGTTTTCTCTTCTACCGCCATTGCTTGCCTCTCCATATAGTAGTGAATATACCCAAGTGACTGGGTACTAGAATTCAAACGATTGGAGAAAATGATGAGAGTCGTCGCAATCACAGCCTGTCCAACCGGTATCGCCCATACCTATATGGCCGCCGACAAACTGATGGATACCGCCAAGAAGCTCGGTATTAGCATCAAAGTCGAAACCCAAGGAGCCATGGGGATCGAGAACCGCCTCAGCGAGCAAGATATCGCACGGGCAGATGTCGTTGTCCTCGCCGCCGATATCAATATCGAGCAGAGTGCCCGATTCAAAAACCAACGTTGCCTCGAAGTCACAATCCAAGATGCCCTGCAGCGTCCTCGCCGGGTGTTCTCTCAATGTCAGCAGCTGTTAGCGCATTAATTACAAGGCAGTAGTACCCATGAAACACCAATTTGCTTTCCGTTGTGAACTACCCAATGGAATCCATGCCCGCCCGGCGACGCACCTCGAAAAAGCCTGCGGCCAGTTTGATTGCCAAATCACACTAGTGAACCACCGCAACAATCACCAAGGTGATGCCAAAAGTGTACTGTCTCTAGTCGGCACAGATACCTTGCTCAATGACAACTGTTCGCTGATCTTCGAGGGCCATGACAGTGAACAAGCCTGCCAATCTCTTGAAAGCTTCATCCATAATGAATTTCCCCATTGCGATGAAGCACTCGCAACCGAAGACAATGCCGAAGCATTTCCGCTACCTCAATCACTGATGAGGCACCAGCCAACCTTGCTGCACGGTAAGCGACTAGCCACAGGGATTGGCCACGGCAAATTAATTGAGTTTAGCTACACCAACCTGAACCTGTTTGCCACAGAGCATTGCGATAACGAGCACGCTCGATTCCACAACGCTCACCAGCAAGTCATTAACAGTCTTTCTGAAACCGTAATAAAGGCAACACAGCAAGAGAAAGATATTATTACAGCTCACCTGGCTATCCTAAACGACAGCAGCTTTACCGGCAGTATTTCCGACCTGTTACGCGAACACTCTACTGCCAACGCGATATTGGCTACCTTCGAAAAGCTAACTAAGCAGTTAGAGCAGTCTGCAAGTGCCTACTTACGCGAACGAGCTTTGGATATAAGAGATGTGGCAGAGCAATTGCTGATAGCGGCTTATCCAGAGGTACAATGTCAGCGTGAATTTCAACTGGCAGAGCCCAGCATCGTCCTTGCCAAAGACCTAACGCCAAGCCAGTTTATTGGTTTAGATAAACACTTATTGCAGGGGTTGGTACTCACTCACGCCGGCAATACCTCTCACACCGTGATCCTAGCTAGGGCGTTTGGTATTCCTACCCTATCAGGCATTACTGCCGAGCAATGTCGGGCTGCTTTGAATACCTCTGTTTATATTGACGCCCATCTCGGTGTGCTGGCAACCGATTGTACCGAGCCTGTCCAACGTTACTTCCAGCGCGCCTTGATACTCAGCCAACAAGAAAAGAAACAGAAAGAGCAGTTCATCTACCAGCCAGCCGTCACAAGCGATGGTCACCAAATTGAAATTGCGGCAAACATTGCATGCTCAGCTGAAGCATCATCGGCCTTTGCCAATGGTGCAGAGGGCATTGGCTTGTTCCGCACCGAAATGCTGTTTATGGACCGTCAGTCGGCACCGGGGGAAGACGAGCAATTCGAGCACTACTGCAAAGTACTCAAGGCGGCAGTCGGCAAGCCAGTGATCATCCGTACCATGGATATTGGCGGTGATAAGCCTATCGATTACCTCAACCTTCCAGAAGAAAACAACCCGTTTCTCGGTTACCGGGCCGTGCGCATCTACCCGAAATTCGAGCAACTGTTCCGCACCCAACTGCGTGCGATCCTACGTGCGTCGGTATACGGCAGCACCAAAATCATGATCCCGATGATCCAGAGCATAGAGGAGATCCGCTGGGTTAAACAGCAGCTTGCCGAGGTCAAAGCCGAACTCGATAGCTGCGACATTGCTAATTCAGGACAGGTACAACTGGGGATCATGGTAGAGGTGCCTGCTGTGGCTTTTATCATCGACCAGTTCTGCCAGGAAGTAGACTTTTTCAGCATCGGCTCCAACGACATGACCCAGTACCTGTTGGCAGTAGACCGGGATAATGGACAAGTCTCGCACCTATACAACAGCCTAGCCCCTGCTTTTTTGCGTATGCTAGGACACGTAGTCAAAACGGCACACGAGCACAACCGTTGGGTTGGATTGTGCGGTGAATTAGGTGCTGATAACAAAGTATTGTCTTTACTGGTGGGTTCAGGACTGGATGAGCTCAGTATGAGCGCACCAAAAATCACCGCAACCAAAGCGGCTCTCAATGATTTGGCGCTTACACACTGCCAGCAACTGTTCGAGCAAGCTTGCCAGTGCCCGACCATCGACGATGTCACTACCCTACTGGAGAATGCCTCTGCTACTGGACCGGAGAAGCCGTTGCTGGGCATCGATTGTGTGTTCAAGCACGCTGATTTCGCCAACAAAGAAGAGGCGATACAGACGCTGGTCGGCAACTTGGCCGTGCAAGGGCGAACCGACAATGCCTATGCCCTGGAAGACGATATCTGGGCGCGCGAGGCAGTATTCTCTACCGGGCTCGGACACGGTTTTGCCATACCGCACACCAAGTCCGGCAACATCCGCCATTCAAGCATCAGTATTGCCCAGCTGAAAACGCCTATTGATTGGCAGTCCGACTCGGGTGATGTGGACTTCATCATCATGCTGACACTCAATAAGGAGCAAGGTGATCAGCATATGCGGATCTTCTCCGGCTTGGCCCGCAAGTTGATCCACCAGGATTTCCGCGACAAGTTGCAAAACTGCGGTGACGAAGCGGCGATGATCCAACTGCTAGAACAAGAACTCGCTTTGTAACAGCACTTTCCCCAAGGAAAGACCCAAGGTTCCCCCTGATTCATTCGGACGGTCAGGGGGCTTTTTATCCTCCCATCACCAGATACGCCTCCCCCATTTATCCCAAGCCCTCCTTTATCAACCATTCACACAACATCGAATGTACTCAAGCGGCATAAAACAGCTCACAAAAACACAACAAAAAAACAGCATTTCATGGCAATTGAACAATTTAACCTCATAATAAGAGTAGATTTTTCGTTCAATCCGCTGAAACCTAAACCAAAAGGTAGCAACCATGACGTGGCAAGTATCCGAACTGATCCCACTGCTCAGTGAACACGACGGCTGGGCTATAGAAGCCAGCGAGCAAACGCTCATTGTGCGCAACGAAGACAACATCGAAGCTTTCCTGGCCGTTTCCGGCGAGCAAATCCTGGTCGAAGTCCTGCTTTTCAGTGCCGATCAGGTGATTGACCCGGTCAGCCTTAACAACGACATATTACGGACCCACAAGATGTTCCCGCTCTCGACTATCGGGATCAATGAGATTGGCGGCAGAGACTACTACGTAGCCTTTGGTTCGCTGTCTTCCCAATCCAAAGCAGAAAGCATTGTGATTGAGGTTGCCACCCTGTTCCGCAATGTCGAAGCGTTCATCGAGCTGTACCAAGATCACCTCAAGGAGGTTGCATAATGAGTGTCTGGAAAAAGCTGTTTACTGCCATCAAGGGCGGTGTCAACGAAACCGCCGAAGCCGTCGCCGATAACCAGGCACTAAGGATCCTGGATCAAGAGATCCGCGAGGCCAAACAAGAGCTTCGCCGCTCCGACGAGGCCTTGGTTAGCATTGTTGCCAAGCGTAAGCTCTCCCAGCAGAAAGTCGATGGCTTCCAGCAGGGCATCGAAGAGTACGAGGGGCATGCCCGCAGTGCGATGGAAAAAGGCCAGCAGGATCTCGCCCTTGAGTGTGCACAGAAAGTCGCCGAGCTTCGCAACGACCAGCAGGCCGAGCAAGCCTACCTCGATCAGTTCGTCGCCTCAGAGCAGAAGATGCGCACCAATATCAGCCAGGCCAAGGACAAGCTGCGTCAGCTGGAGCAGCAGGTAGACGTGGTCAAGGCCAACGAAGCGGTACAGAAAGCCCAATCGGCGGTATCGGCCACCAATGTCGGGGCCAACGCCAAGATGCACACCGCGGTTGAATCGCTAGAGCGCATCAAGCAGCGCCAGGCCGAAAAGTCCGCCCAGCTCGAAGCGGCCGCCGAAATGGCCGAGGAACAGTCCGGCAGCAGCCTGGACAAGAAATTGTCCGAAGCCGGGATCACCTCGGGCAAGCAGTCGTCAGCCGAAGATGAGCTCAAGCGTATTTTGGGCAAGTAGTCGCCGTTTGTTCAAGGAGGCAGTATGTCATTATGGCTTTTATTTCGCCGCTGGGCGGCTCACCAGTTCCATGCGCTAAGTGGCAGAAACCTCCTCCTACTGGTGATCGGCTATACCATTATCAGTTATGCCCTGCTGTCAGCGGTTGGGGAGTCTGCGCTAGTCCAGAGCCCAACCGACTTCCTGTACTACTTGGTCGTCAGCGCTTCCACCGTAGGCTACGGCGATATGTCACCGACAACCGTGGCCGGAAAGTGGGTCGTGATGCTGTTTGTGATCCCCGGCGGGCTTGGGCTGTTTGCCTTAGCCGTCGGCAGGGTCGCCAGCGCCTTTATTGATTATTGGAAACAAGGACTGTTAGGCCGGAGGAGAGTCTCGGTGGAAAACCACATTTTAGTGCTGGGGTGGAACGAGCAGCGTACCCTGCACCTGATCAAAATGCTGCAATACGAAGAGAAAGGCCACCGCGCCATTGTACTGTGTGTTCGACCAGATATTGAAAACCCGCTTCCCGGCGAGATTGAGTTCGTCCGTACGCCCAGCTTCACCGACAGCCACGCCATGGCAAAAGCCGGGATCGAAACCGCAAGCTGCATCGTGATCGACAACAGCGAAGACGACGTGACCCTGTCCGCCGCCTTGTTCTGCGCCAACCAAAACCCCAATGCCCATATCCTGGCCTACTTCAATGACGAATCATTGAGTGATCTTCTCAAGATGCATTGCCCCAACGTAGAGTGCATCCCTTCAGTGGCGGTCGAAATGCTGGCCAAAGCGGCTATCGATCCGGGATCCAGCGAGTTGCACCACGAACTGCTCAGTACCCACAAGGGGATGACCCAGTATGCGGTCCAATACCCTGCCAGTGCCAGCCCTAGCACCGTTGCCCCACTGTTTAGCGGCTTCAAGCAGCAATACGAGGCTATCCTTATTGCCATAGACGCAGGCCAAGGCGTCGAGCTGAATCCACCGCTGGATCGGGAAGTCCCTCCCGGTGCCAAACTGTTCTATATTGCCGACGAGCGTGTCGAGCAAATCAATTGGTCTAAATGCACCTAACATCGCAGGAATGTTTATGTTCGACTGGTTCAAGAAAAAGCAACCCCAAACGCCCCCGCCCAGTAGCCCTGAAATTCTGGGCTTGCGGCTCGGCGGAGCCTTTGAGCTTGATGATTTGAAACTGCGGCTAATAGAGCCGGATCTGATCATTGAGGGCGCTTCCCGTACCCAGCTGATCAAAGCCGTCGGCGAAGTCCGTCTCGACGAGCAAACTCGGCTACTGCGCTATTACACCGATGACGATGGATTCATCCAGGTACTCACCCACGGCCCCACCGAGGCGGACGTCAGCGAAGTCAAACTGTATTACTTTTACGAGTCACGCCCAATCGATACCCAGAGCCAGTGGCAACACTTGCTGGATCATGAAATCGTCAAACCCAGCTGGGAATTGGAAGGCTTTCAATTTACTAAGGTATGGGACAACATTCGTCCGGTTGCGATGACAGAAAAGACCTGGCTCGAAAACGGCACTAGCAGTGACACCGATCAGTTCGTAATGATATACGAGCGAGATCTCGGCAATGGGCTGTTCGAGTCCCTGCTCGTCGCTGGCGAGGAGAAGATTTACCGCAACCAAGCCGAACGCTGTATGGCTATCAGCACCGGGATTGACTTATCGCCGACGGATTTCAAGCTCATCGGCTAACATTCAATAGATGACCTAAGAGATAGGATTAACATGGAAGTACTGACCAACTCACTCGCCGGCCTCGGCGCATTTCTGCTCTACTTTGCCTTATCGCTGGCATTTCTGCTGTTGTTCAAGTTTGTCTACGTCCGCTTCACCCCGCACGACGAGTGGAAGCTGGTCAAGGAGGAGCAAAATATCGCGGCAGCCATCGGCCTGTCGGGTTCTATCATCGGTTACTGCCTGGCCATTGCTGGCGCGGCGAGTAACTCGGTCAACCTGATCGACTTTGCCATTTGGGGCGTGGTGGCCTTGTTTGCCCAGTTAATTGCCTTTGCAATTTTACGTTTTGGCTTTATGCCGAAGATTGTCGAGCGTATCGAAGCTGGCGAGATCCCGGCCGGTATTGTCATGGCGGCAACCTCTGTGTCCGTCGGCCTGCTCAACGCCGCCTGCATGACATACTAAGGGGGACAACATGAAACGCAGTAAGCATGTCGTTCTCGCCAGTATGAAAAAAAACTGGCGTCCGGTGTCGATGGCACCGATGACCGCCGTCTTGGCAACCGCCGCACTCTCAGGTTGCAGCGACAGCACTGAAGACGCCGTCATCTATCAATCGCTCAACGACTGTATCGATGATAACCCCACTTACACCGAGGAGTGTCAGGCCGCCTACCAATTTGCCTTACAGGAGGCCTCCCGCACCGCGCCCAAGTATAACTCGCGCTACGATTGCGAGGCCGAGTTCGGCACCAACGCCTGTATGCAGCCACAGGGCAACAACTGGTTTATGCCAGCCATGGCCGGATTTATGTTTGCCCGGATGATCGACAGAGACCGCGGTGGTTATTATTCGCAGCCTATGTTTCGCTCCTATTATCCAGGGAGTATTTTCTATGACCGCTGGACCACGGCTGACGGCTATGACTACGGCCGCAGCGGCTACAAAAAAACCACAGTGCGGGTCAGTAAAGATCACATGAAACCCAAGCCAACCGTCAGCCGCACGATTTCTCGCGGGGGCTTCGGCTCAACCGTCTCTGCCAAATCGGGCTGGAGTAGCAGCCGATCCTCAGGAGGCAGCAAGGGATGGGGAGGCTGAACCCTTCCGGCCAAAAAAATTCATCAGATTTGATCGACAGGCACACTGCCTGCGTAACTAACTACGACAAGTTCATATCTCGTCAATTTGTTCCTTTCATAACAACCTGCACATCCTTGTTGCAGGTTTTTTTTGGCAAGAGCACAACCTCAACTTACCGTTTACGGCAACAGGGTATACCGTATACCGCCGCCCTGTTCTACTGTTCACTGCCCCCTTGCTCGCTTTCCTGCTGCTCAGCCATTTTTTCCAACGCAGCTTGTAATTGACCTTCAACAGTATTGGGGAAGAAAGGATCGTGATAGATCGGGTTGTTGAGGAACGTCTCATCCGTCAATGCCTCCAAGAAGGCCACCAGCGCTTCTTTCTCTGCCTGGCTCAGGTTCATCCGGATAGGCGTACCACCCACTCGACCGTTGCTGGTAAGATCAGGACTCAAGATCCGGTGGCGCTGAACACCACTGTTGTAGAACTCCACCACATCCATCAAGGTTTCAAACCGGCCATCGTGCATATAAGGTGCACCCACACCAATATTGCGCAAAGACGGCGACTTAAAGAAACCATTCCCCGCCCCTTGGTCGCTGCTGGTATCAGCATCCAAGCCATTGACATGGGCCTGATCCATCGAATGCGCACTGGTTTGGTGACAAGCGATACAGCCAAGTGAATCCCGTTCCGATCCCGGAAATCCAGAAAATAGCTTCAGGCCTAACAATTCCTGCTCACTGAAGACCGCAGCAAAATCTGGTTCATCCCATTCGCCGATAGAGAAAGCCTGATCGTATTTTGATTCATAGGAAACCATAGTGCGAATAAACTGCGCCAAGGCTCTGGAGATCCTGTCACTGGTGATCGCCTCATCGCCAAAGGCTTGGGTGAACAAGTCCGCATAGAAACTTGTTCCGGCCATTTTCACTTCCAGATCAAACAAATTCATTCCCATTTCGACCGCGTCCTGAATTGGCATCAGCACCTGATCTTCGAGGGTATCGGCCCGCTCATCCCAAAAGAACTTTCCGTTGCTGTAGTAGGTCGCGTTGGTCAGGCTCATGGAATGACGGCCGGTTTTACCGCCATCGAACCCATCACTGAAGGTCTTCGGATCGGTAAAGCCATGCTTTTGAATATGACAAGATGCACAGGAAACCGTGTTATTGGCCGATAAGCGGACGTCATAGAAAATCACCCGCCCCAAATTGGCCCCGGCATTCGTAACCTTGTTGTCAAACGGGGTATTGTTCTGCGAATCCACATTGCCAAATGGCGACGTAATGCGGGTATAGTGCTTCGGTTGCGCCGATAAATAAGCTTCATAGTCATGGGTCACCGACAAATCAGGCAACGGCAGTCCATCAATGTCCAACTTCGCCTCGGGGGGAGGCGGTGGTGGCTCACTGACCTGGCCATCATCACCACCAGACGGCGGAGTCTCAGGAGACTCTTGCGCCGGATCATCATCCGAAGGCGGAGTTTGAACAGGCTGCTGGACAGTTTCGGCCCCTTCAGACCCTGTCGTGCCTAAATCAAGTGAACCAGTATTGTCCGAGTCTTCTCGACAAGCGGAAACTGTCGCAATCAATGCGACAGCCAATAAATAACGGGAGGTATTCATACACCACTCCAAACCTAGCCAAACCAACGTTATTTTTATATGGGCAGTTTATTTTTTATTGTTACTGCCTATTATTTGCGGGAAAGGCAATGCCATTCCCTGCTCTTAACTAAAAGCCTAAAAGACGCGCTTCTTCTTGTTTCTGACAAGTGAGAAAAATCCAATCACAGCAGCAAGTTAGGTGTATTTTTGTCAGCATGGCAGCAAATTAAGGCCATAAACATTTTCAATTTCGGCAAATATCTACAAGCTGCTACCGCGCATTTCACTCATAAAGTGCTAATTATCAGCCTGATAGATAAAGTCCGAATAATACAAAAATAACGTTGAAGTCTATTTATCGTTATTCGGTAAAATTTAACGCCGCAAGGAAATGGCTCCCTGAGGCGAGGTGTATCTTTAGATGCCCGTCGGTATTCAACAAAGTAAGAAAAATCTTGCAGGAAATATTCGGAATCCAGTTCTTTTTTTGTGTCTAAAATTATTTAGCCTGACGCATGCATGCTTTAACTTACAACCATAACAACAAAGCAGGCGTATCCAATAACAATCAAAGGAGTGAACATGAAACTATTACCACTGCCTCTCCTCGCTTCCACAATGCTGATGGCAACAAGTACGGTTTCCCTCTCAGTACAGGCCAATGACATGGTGGCCCAAGCCGGCAACGTGGTGGTCGGTTACTGGCACAACTGGTGTGATGGCGCAGGTTATCGCGGAGGACTTGCCCCCTGCGTTGATCTAACGGAAGTACATCCCGACTACAACGTAGTTAATGTATCCTTCATGAAAGTGTATGATCTCAATGCGGGCCGCATCCCAACCTTCCAGCTCGACCCTGCCATTGGCCTCACCGAATCGGCCTTCATCGATCAAATCCATACCCTCAACAGCCAGGGCCGCAGTGTGCTTCTGGCCCTTGGCGGCGCGGATGCCCACGTCGAGCTAAAGGCAGGTGACGAACAAGCTTTTGCCGATGAAGTGATCCGTCTGACCGACAAATTCGGCTTCGACGGCCTGGATATCGACCTTGAACAAAATGCCATTACGGCAGCCGATAACCAAACCGTGATCCCTGCTGCACTTCGCATGGTAAAAGAGCACTACCGGGCCCAGGGCAAGAATTTCATGATCACCATGGCTCCTGAATTCCCCTATCTCACGACTGCCAACGGCAAATACCTACCATACATTCAGGGGCTGGAAGGTGACTATGACTTCATCAACCCGCAATTCTACAATCAGGGCGGCGACGGTGTTTATGTCGAAGGGGTTGGCTGGTTATCGCAAAATGATGCCAGAAAAGAAGAGTTCATCTATTACATTTCCGACTCACTGATCAACGGTACCCGAGGTTACACCACCATCACCAACGACAAACTGGTATTTGGCATCCCAGCAAATATTGATGGGGCCAACAACGGCTTTGTTGAAGATCCAAACGCCTTATATGCCGCCTTCGATCGCTTGAAGGCGCAAGGCCAACCCCTGCGTGGTGTCATGACCTGGTCGGTCAACTGGGACATGGGCACCAACAGCGCCGGGCAACCCTACAACGAACAGTTCATCAAGGACTACGGTAGCTATGTCCACAACCAGCAGCCACCTGAGCCAGATAAATCACCGGTATTTTCTGGTATTGCCGATACCCGAGTCGTTCGCGGAACAGCGTTTGATCCGCTGGCAGGGGTGAGGGCAACCGACACCAACAACATTGATATTTCGACCAGTATCCAAGTGACAGGGACGGTAGATACCGATATTGTCGGTGTTTACAGCCTCAGCTACTCTGTCAGTGACAACGCTGGCAACAGTGCCAACCAGCCAAGGAAAGTCACTGTCTATGACGACAACCAGCCTGTATGCCCAAATGCCTGGGACAGCGCCACCGCCTATTCCACCAATGACGAAGTGACGCATAACGGCACATTGTGGCAGGCTAAGTGGTGGACCCAAGGCGAAGAGCCCGGAACGACCGGCACATGGGGAGTGTGGGAGGAGATAAGTCCGGCCACCTGCCAATAAACCAAACAACACTCCAATAACCACTGAACACCAAGCCAGTCATATGACTGGCTTTTCTATTGGTGGATACACGTTATAGAGCCATGAATAGGAGTTAGCCAGAATCACGGCCCTCATTATTTCGATAAAACTAGAAATAAATAATTGACACCAACCTGCTGTGAATCTATATTTCGACACATGTCGAAATATAGTACCAAGTGAGGCAGTAACCATGAGTCCTGAATTCGTTACCATGTTCAAAGAAGCCGCTGGGATGTTCCTCTTCCTCGCCGCAGAGCTAACCGTTCTCTTTCTCGTCATTAGCTACCTAGTGGGTGTCCTGCAGGAGTTCCTGACACCCGAGAAGATCCAGTCGATCTTGAGCTCGCGCAACGGCAAGGGGTATGTCATTGCTGCGCTACTGGGTTCCATCACGCCATTCTGCTCGTGCTCGACGATTCCTTTCCTAAAAGGTCTGCTGCGTGCCCGTGCCGGTTTTGGCCCGATGATGGTGTTCTTGTTCGCCAGCCCACTGCTTAACCCATTGATCATCGGCCTGTTTGTGGTGACCTTCGGGATCCAGGTGGCAGTGTTCTACTTCGCTGTGGCTTTGGCGGTATCGGTCATTGCAGGTTATGTATTGGAAAAACTGGGCTTCGAACGCTATGTCCGTGAAGAGGCATACCAAGTTGCCGACAGCGGCTCTAGCTGTGGTACTTCTTGTGGTGATTCTTCACCAAAAACAGCACCAAAAGCTGTATCTACTTGTGGCGCCAAACCCGAGCCAGCAGCAGCTTCATGCTGTACCGCGGAACCTAAGCCAGAACCTGTTGCCAGCTCATGCTGCGGCAGCAAAGCAGAAGTGGATGTGGAAATCAGCAGCTGTGGTGAAGCCGTACTGACAGTGAAAGAAGAGAGCCGCTGGGTACGCATCTGGCACTCAACCTGGAAAGACTTCAAGCAAGTACTTCCTTACTTGATGCTGGGCATTTTAATTGGATCTTTCATCTACGGCTTTATTCCGACCGACCTGATTGCCAAGTATGCGGGCGAAGGGATGTGGTATGCGATCCCAGTCGCGGCAGTGATTGGGATCCCGCTCTACATCCGAGCCGAAGCGGTGATCCCATTGAGCGCAGCCCTGGTGAAAAAAGGTATGGCAATGGGCTCGGTAATGGCCTTGATCATCGGCAGTGCCGGGGCGAGTCTGACCGAAGTTATCCTGCTCAAGTCTATCTTCAAGAACCAGATGATCGCCGCCTTCCTAACCGTGATCCTCGGTATGGCCATCGGCGCAGGTTACATGTACACCTACCTGTTTGGCTGAGTAACTGCACAACCAGCCCTGACCATTCAACCAACCAAGCCGGTCTCGAAAGAGGCCGGCTGTTTACTTTTATACATAAAACCTTTATATGTCGCCAATGGAAATACCTGTTGTCAAAATGGCAACTCGTTAGCCAGCCGGATCATCACTACACTTCTCGCGACACAACTATGAGGTATTTATGATCCGGTTTCTTCTGTGCAGCTTTGCACTCGTTCTGCTCTATCCAACGGCGATTGACTTGTATCTGGTTGGCCTGCCCCAAATTGCCAGTGACCTAGGTGCAATAGAATCGCAGCTCCATATCGCCTTCTCGGTGTATCTCGCGGGCATGGCGACCACCATGTTCTTTGCAGGTAAGCTGTCTGATTCCATCGGCCGCAAGCCAGTTGCCATGACCGGCGCAACCATCTTTATTTTTGCCTCGCTGCTGGGCGGTCAGGCTGGCAGCAGCACCACCTTCTTGATCGCCCGCTTTGGCCAAGCGCATCTATTAACGCTATCCGGATGCAAAAATGAAGGTGAGCAACTGGGACTGCTCGATTACATAGGAAGTGGTCTGCGCCCCCTTCACTTGAACGCATTCAAACTCAATTTCCAGCCCAATCGCTTCCGGGTCCAAGTGGAAAGGCTAAACACTAATTACCAACACGAAGTCGATACCCTAATTAAGCATGTCTTCAATGGTGGGCAGGGTATTCCCGAGGAACTTATCCCGCTTGATCCTGACCAGCCTTTTATATGGTTGCTTGCCGGCTGAGCAATTCTAACTCGATGGCATCAATATAGGTCAATAACAGATGGCGCAGAGCGTTGGACTTGAACTTGCCATTGATATCCTGGGTATTGATCGCCAGCACCATATCCGAGAGATTGGTTAGATCAGAAAGCTGCGAGGTGATCGCCGCGGCGCGGCAGCCCACTTGCTTGGCTTTGGCGGTCACCTCGATGAGTTGCTCTGGCTGTTGGCTAATGTCGAGTGAAATAACGAGATCATTGGGCCTGAAGTTATTGCTATATGCCCGCATGAGCTCTGGTGAGTCAGCCGTCAAAACAACATTGCCAAGCAGGGTTAACCTGAATTTTGCATCCTCTGCGCAGTGCCGGGTGATAGCGTCGGAGCCGAATATATATATGGTCTCCGCCTCTTCGATAAAATTGCTGAAAATAGTGATATGGCTTCCTGATAGCGTCGTAACGTTATTAAGCAATATTGTGCTCAGCGACTCGTAAATCAAATTATATCCACTTGTTGCCAGCCGCTGATCCACAACGGGCATCTCTACCGAATTAAAGGACTGAGCCAAGTGAAACTTCAACTCGCGAATATTCTCCAGTCCCAAAACTTTAGCAAACCGACTAACTGACGCTGTGCTGACCCCTATCATTTTCGACAGTTTGCTAATGCTAGAAATAGCAACCAACCGAGGATTCTCAGATATAAACTGAGCGATCTTAAGCTCTACATCGCTGAAGTTATCATGACTTTTGAATATTTGAGACACTACATCGACTTTATTTTCCATGCTATTTTACGCTTCCCTTAACGTCCGAATTTCTTTTTTACAAAAGCTATGTAAATTATTTTCACGCGTCAATTTATTTTGAAGCACGAATTTAATTAACCCACTGTTTTTATGCGTCAATTGGAAAAGCCGCCAATAAAACCATGAGTAAGCGGTTGGTTTTTATAATAAGTTTCACCCTTGTTTGCTGTGACCCTCGTAATAATTACAGAAAGACGGGGTTTAAAATAAATTTCATGAAAATTATTATCATCGAGGCAAAACAAAAATAACCAAGCAAATAAAAGCATATAATTACAACTATCTCATGGAGTAACACAATGAAAAAAATCCTATTGATGTGTACCGCGGGTATGTCGACAAGCATGATGGTTCAGAAGATGCAGGAAAGTGCTTCCGAGCAGAATCTAGAAGTTAAAATTGAAGCTTATGGCTCAGAGCGATTTAATGATCTGATTCCTGAGTACGATATTGTTTTACTTGGTCCTCAATTGAAATATATGCATAACGAATTCAAAAATCGTGCAGAGCCCTATGGAAAAATTGTCGAAGTCATTAACCCAATGGACTATGCCGTGATGAATGGTCAGAAAGTCCTATCCCATGCATTAGAGTTAATTGGTTGAGGGCATCTAGATGGAAAAAATGATGCACTGGATTGAACGCTATGCCATGCCCGTTGCAGGCAAAGTAAGCCAATCCCGATACTTGAACGCAATGAAAGATGGCTTTGCCTATGCCATCCCATTTTTGCTGACCGGCTCATTCGTTCTATTGCTACTGAATCTGCCGCTAACCGATCCCAGCAACTTCCTCTACATGGAGTGGTACACCGACTGGGTTGTCGAAGCCCGAGCTAAATACATGCAGCCCTTTTATGTCAGTATGGGGATCATGACGCTATTTATCGCCTTCGGGATAGGCAGTAGCCTGTCGGCAAGTTATGGCCTCCATAATATTACCGGTGGCTTTCTGGCTATGTTCTCATTCCTACTGGTTGCCGCACCGGTAGAGCAGGGAGCCATGTCGGTTAGCTATCTCGATGCCAAAGGCATTTTCACGGCTATCCTCACCGCAATTATCTCTGTTCACGTACTACGAATTTGTGTTCAAAAGGGGATAACGATTAAGCTGCCGCCTTCGGTGCCGCCGGCGATTGCGAAATCATTTGAGCTGATTGTCCCTGTTGCCATCGTGATTGTGCTGCTACATCCCATCAACCTGATGATCGATGCCGCGACTGATGGAGCCGTCACATTATTGCCAGAGCTCATCATCACCGTACTCCAGCCGTTGGTTGTGGTCTCGGATTCATTGCCTGCATTGCTGATGGCTGTCTTCTTCGTCCAGGTATTGTGGGTGGCCGGGATCAATGGCGGCACGATTGTGCTCAGTGTGTTGACCCCCTTCTTGTTTGCTAACTTGCAAGTCAACCAGGATGCCATCCTTGCTGGCGAAGAAGCCTCGCGTATCTTCGTCGCGGGCTTCTGGGATTACTTTATCTTCATGGGTGGCGCGGGCTGTACCTTCTCACTGGCCTGCGTAATGGCATTTTGGTCCAAGAACTCCCACCTGCGCACCATCGGTAGGCTGAGTATCGTACCGGGCATGTTCAATATCAATGAGCCACTGATCTTCGGCACGCCGATGGTAATGAACCCCGTGTTATTCATACCGTTTATCTTTATCCCAATGATTAACGCCACCATTGCATGGTTTGCGACAACAAGTGGCTTGGTCGGCAACGTAGTCACGCTGCTACCGTGGACCACACCTGCACCGCTAGGGGCATTCCTGGCAACGAACCTGGGGACCACAGCGCTGCTGCTGAGCATCACGCTGATCATCACATCGGTACTGATGTACCTACCCTTTGTCCGCATGTACGAAAAAACCCTTGAAGAGCAAGCCGCATAAAGGAAAGTTTGATGAAAACTAAACGTATAGGTATTTCGGTATACCCCCAGCATAGTGATCTGGATGAAATCAAAGCGTATATCGATAAAGCGAGCAACTATGGCTACAGCCGACTATTTACTTGTCTTTTATGTGCCGATGGGGACAAGGAAGCGGTCTTTGATAAATTCAAAGCGGTAGTACAGCATGCCGTTGCGCACGGAATGATCGTGGTCGCCGATGTTGATCCCCGCGTCTTTCGTGAGCTCCAACTAAGCCACGACGATCTCTCATTCTTCAAAGAAATGGGGTTGACTGGGATCAGGCTCGACGAAGGCTTTACCGGCTTTGAAGAAGCAATGATGACGTTCAACCCGCAAGAGTTGCTGATCGAAATCAACATCAGCCCGGAGCAGCGTTATCTCGAAAATATTCTTAACTACCAGCCAAACCGCGACAAGCTGATTGGCTGCCATAACTTCTACCCCAAGAAATACTCGGGGTTGGGGTGGTACTACTTCATGGAGCGTTCAGAGAGCTTCCGCCAGGAAGGGATCAGGGTGGCAGCCTTTGTCAATGCACCCAGTGCCGAACTCGGACCGTGGCCGGTCTCGGAAGGCCTTTGCACTATCGAAGCACACCGCGACCTTTCCATTACCACTCAGGCCAAAGAGCTGTTCAACTCGGGCGTAGTTGATGATGTACTCATCGCAAACGCCTTTGCCTCAGACCAAGAGCTTGCCGCCCTCGCGAGCGTTAACCGTGCGCTGTTAGAGCTGGATGTGGAATTACACCAAGACATCACCGACGTTGAACGTGCCATTGTCTTGGACCAAATACATTGGGTCCGCGGTGACATCAACGAGAGGACAATACGTTCTAGCCATACCCGTAACCTCTACAAAGGAAAAAGTATTAAGCCGAAAGGAACAAACCCGATGATCCGGCGTGGGGATGTCATTGTCGAAAACGATGCCTACAACAAGTATACCGGTGAATTGCATATCGCTTTGCAGGACTTCGAAAACACCGGGTGCTCCAATGTCGTTGGCCGTATCAGTCACGAAAATATCCGCTTTCTGGACCAGTTAAAGCCCTGGCAGAAATTCAATCTAACAACGATAAGTTGAGATCTATTGTGAACAAAGATGATTACGAACTGACGGTAATGAACCTGATCACCAATGCCGGTCAGTCAAAGAGTGAAGCGATGGCCGCAATACAATATGCCAAAACAAATGATTTCGCGGCTTGTGATCTGGCCTTGGAAGAGTGTGCTAAGTACCTGAAGATGGCTCACGATGTACAAACGTCTCTGATCGGCCTTGATGAGGGCGAAGGTAAGGTACCGGTGACTTTGGTGATGGTACATGCCCAGGATCACCTGATGAATGCCGTATTGATGAAGGATTTGGCCAAAGAGTTTGTCGACCTATACAGGAGAGTACAATGACCATTATCCGCTATGGCATCGAAGGCGGTACGGGAACCGGCGGACAGCACTTGCCGTTCGCCCGCGCCACCCAAGCCGGGGGATTTTTGTATGTCTCGGGCCAAACACCCATGATCGATGGCGAAGTTGTTGAGGGCGGGATTGTTGAGCAATCACGTCTCGCCATTCAGAACTGCATCAATATTATGGAGGAGGCGAATTACACGCTAGAAGATGTGGTACACGTCAAGGTCGTACTCACGGACTCCCGCTACTTCCAATCATTTAATAAGGTGTTCAAGGAGTTTTTCGGTGACCACCCACCCGCACGAATCTGTATGGTCTGTGATTTGGTGGTTGATGTAAAAGTCGAAGTCGATGTGACCTGTTTTAGGCAAGATCGAGTGTAACTTGTGTTGATGCTATGTAGCTAATATCAACTCACATTTGTAACCACCCGTTGCCATCGTGGGGGTATCCATCGTGATATTCCCACCATCTTCAGCAAAAACCTCCGCTATACACAACAGTTATCTCAAACCGTTAGCCAACTATACCTGCCGTCAAAATGGCAATTTCCGCGATCTGGATATGGGACAGCGGTTAACCTTGCCTGATAGACTAGGCGACACATACTCAACCCGATGTTTATCCACTCTATCTGGGCGACCAATCCAAGACATGTCTGCAATCGAAGTTAAACGGATCATCGACAACACGTTAGCCATCGTTAACGACGTCGAGGCCGAGCTGTACCAAAACGCCCGGCACTCGTCCAAACTGAGCGAGATTGCCGATTTCAAACAATGGCTAAAGTTCGGACATAAACAGGGGGCGTTCTGTTACGCCTGTACTATCGATGGCGACTACAACGCTCGCCAATTGTGCTTTGAGGTGTTCGACCATATTGGCTTCTCGCCAGAGACAATCGCCGAATATTGCCTCGAAATGATCAGCATGGTTGGCAATGATGACTACTTCGCCATCAGGTTTAACCCCGACGATGCCACCGAATACGGGCCCGATGATTATTTCGAAGATCAAGACGGCTTCGTCGATTGCAACAAAGACAAGGACGGAGAGCTTATCGTCCCGTATCGGAAGGTGCTCCTTACTGTATGGCGGGAATACCCTGCCCATGTTAGGGTCGAATATCACGTCTTTTTCCATGCACTCAGGCAGTATTTACAAGCACAGAGCTGTGATGGTTCGGTACGGGCAATAGCGCAAAAATTTGGCCTAACCGACGAAAGCGACGCTTATTGTGATCGGTTGGCCATCATCCCTAGTTTTCTCAACGAGTTGACCACCGAGTTGCTGTGGGCTCGACTTGATAGCTGGCACACCATTTCAACCCGGGCGGCAGCGCTTTCCGAGTCGATCAACGGCCGATTTTATTAGATTGTGGTCAGGTAAAATTACTTTACACATCCCCACTTAGCATAAGAGGCGAACGGTGCTAATCTAGCGCCGATTGTGGCGTCATCAGTAGGTTATTTGAATATACAATGAGAAAAGTAGTATTGGCAGGTCTTGTCAGCCTGTTGCTCGTCGGCTGTACGACGCCAAGCGAAGAGCTTCTGCCGCAAGCCGGCCAAGTCCGCGTTTTTACCACCAGCTTGCCGAGCCTTGATAGCTGCAGCTGGGTGGGTGAAGTAACCGGCAACGAAGGGCACTGGTACTCCTATCTGTTTTACAGCAACGACCTCCTCATCCAGGGTGCGGTCAACGAGCTGAAAAACAATGCCTACCAGATGGGGGCCGATACCGTGGTCACCATGAGCCCGCACAATTTCACCACCTCGGTCTCACTGCTCGGCACCGCTTACGATTGCCGGCCATAAATAGAAAAAGAGCCTGCTTCTGCAGGCTCTTTTACATCGGGAGTTAACGGTTGGGCAATTGCGCCAGAAACTGCTGGAAACTATCGCCTCTGACGTGGCCGAGCACTTTGCGCATATCCGCTATCAAGCTGTCATCAGACCAATCAACCCGGATATCAACCGGCGCCTGGGTCATACTCTCCACCCGGAGCGATGCCGAGTAGGTGCCCCGCTTATCGCCACCGGCTTCCAGCGCGGCTTCCAGAGCTAAGATCAGCGCTTCGGGCAGGCTGCTCTCGTAGCCCTCGCAGTAACAAGGGGCCGCACTGCCCGCGAGCACTTGCTCGGCATTGGCACAGGTAGCCAGGACAAAGCTCTCGGCAAAGCGCTGGAGTACCCGCTCGCTCTCCAGCATATTGCCGGCCACGGCAATATGCTGGAATACCACAGCACCAATATAAGGAATATTCTCCCCTCCATTGATAGCATCGGCATTACCATTACGGTCCATCACCAGACACTGGCGCTGCTCAAACCCTGCATCTTCACTTTTCAGCCGCTCGATAACCTCGCGGCAGTTGAGCCCCTCCCCCAAGAGCTGTTTGGCTTTCTCGGCATACCAAGGGTTGGTAAACAAGCCCTGAGTGGCACAGCCCCCTAGCCCTCGCCAGCTATGGTTAACATACCCCCCGACAGACACGCCGCCGGTTGCCGTGATAGACGCCGCTGTCCCGGTCTCGGGGTTGAAGTGAATCAGTGAAATCGTCATAGGTTCTCAGTCTGTGAAGCCAATTAATAACCAACTAACTGGCCGATGAATAGCGCGACCCAGCACAGTGCGTAAACAAGCACCATGAACGGCAGGATCGCTTTCAACCACTGCTCGTAGGAGACGCGGCCCAAGGCCAGCATTGCCAGCGTACCGCCAGAGGTTGGCACAATAAGGTTGGTCAGGCCGTCACCGACCTGGAACGCGGTGATCATCAACTGGCGGCTCATGCCCACCAAGTCAGCCACCGGTACAAGGATCGGCATGGTCACCATCGCCTGGCCGGAGCCCGACGGAACAAACAGGTTAATCACCCCCTGAACCACACTGGCAACAATGGCCGATACCGCAATAGGCATATCCTGGATCAGCGAGCTCAATGCATTAACAATGGTGTCGATGATCTGGGCTTGGTCCAGAATCACCTGAATAGAGGCCGCCACACCGATAACCAGTGCCCCTGCCGTCACGCCGGAAGCGCCTTCCATCATCTGCTTGACGATACCGTTAGCGCCCAAGCCGTTCACCATGCCGATCGCAATTGCCATCAGCAGGAACAGGCCCGCAATTTCGTTGATATACCAACCGTTAGCGAACACGCCGTACAGCATGATGCCAAGGCCAGCCAGGAAAACGCCCAGCGTCGCTTTGTCCTTGCCGCCCAGTTGGTACTCGGAAAGATCTTGCTTCAGCCCTTCAACACCTTCCGGCTCCTTAAAGTCCATTTTTGTCACTTTGGCGCAAATGAAGTACGCCAAGGCAGCTAGGGATGTCAAAACCATCAAGGTACGCAGCCACGCCCCTGAGAACGTTGGCAACTCAGCAATGCCCTGCGCCACACCCACGGTGTAAGGGTTGATCGGTGACAGCGCAAAGCCGATGCCGATACCACCGACCGCCATGACCGTACCGACCAGAGACGAGTAGCCGACCGCCGCCGAAATCAACACGGCAACAGGAACCAGGGCGATATTGTTTTCAAAGCCAACAGCAACACCGAAGAAGCCGTAGATAAAGGTACCGACCGTGATAATAACGTTGCGGTTTTTCACCCCAACCTTGTTCACTGCCACACCGATGGCATTTTCCAGCGCGCCGGTTTTTTGCAAGATATGGAACAGGCCACCGGCGATAAACACGATAAACAGGTAAGGCGCTGCGCTGATCAGGCCCTTGGGAATGGCCACGAAGATATCGAAGAAGTGTAGCGCCGGGGTATCGGTCAGATAGGCAAAGGATTCTGGTACCACGGTAGTCCGGCCATCGGCCACCACTCGCGCAAACTCACCCGCTGGCACAATGAATGTCAGCACATAGGTCGCTACCAAAATCATAAAGATCAGCACCATAGGATCGGGCATATTTCTATACCAAGGCTTACTCGCCTCTGAAGCCATCTTATCCGTCATATCCATATTTTTTCTCCGTCGTACCTAATAATTAGCCTGCCACCCATGCCAGCAGTGCGAAAACACCGCTGCCACCCAGGCAGGGCTTGTCCTAAAATCCGCAGCCGTTCCTAGCTACGGGTGCTATCGCCTTTGAGCAATAGACAAAATTGCTGAAGCACATCGAGCGCTGACAGCAGATCAGCCTGAGTAATGGCCTCATCCGGATGATGGCTCACGCCATTCTTACAGCGCATGAACAGCATGGCAATATCCGTCAGGTGAGTCACCGCCAAGCCGTCATGCCCGGCGCCACTGAATAGCTGCATGGGCTCAATGCCTGCCGCTGACGTGGCCTGTGCCAGCATCGATGACAAACTCTCCGAGCAGGTCACCGCCGCCTGCTGGTAAATCAGCTGGTGCTCGTAGCCCAGATCATAGTCGGCCATGATCTGGGCAATCTTTGCCAGCAGCGTGCTGCGGGCAGCCAACCGTGAGGCATCATTGGGTGAGCGCAGCTCGATGGTGATATCCGTCTGCTGCGGGATCACATTGACCCCGTTGGGGAAGTTCTCAATCTTGCCGACCACGCCGACCAAGTCGTCCTGCCCTTTGCAGAGCTGATCGAAATAATGGATGACCTGTGCCGCCCCCACCAGGGCGTCCTGGCGCATGTTCATCGGCACCGTGCCGGCATGACCCGCCTTGCCCTTGATACTCAGGGTATGGCGTTCGATGCCGGTGATGGCACTCACTACGCCAACGGGTAAATCGGCTTGTTCCAGCTGTGGGCCCTGCTCGATATGCAGCTCGACAAAACCCAATACCTCTTCTGGCTGGTAGGCATCATGGCTGATTAGCTCGGGGCGGCAGCCAAATTGCTCCAGGGCCTGGCGCATGGTCGTACCCTGCGCATCCACGGCATCAAGCATCGCCGGTTCGAACGTACCGGAAATCGCCTTCGATCCCAGCAAGGTCGACTGGAAGCGGGTGCCCTCTTCATCGCTGAACGCGATGACATCGATATGGTAGGGAAAAGCTATTTGGTTCTGGTTGAAGTAATGAACCAGAGCCAGAGGGGCAATCACACCGAGGATACCGTCGTATTTGCCGCCGTTGGGCACCGTGTCCTGGTGCGAGCCAAAAATCAGCGTCTTGGCATCCGGCGCAGCGCTCGGATAGCGGCCAATCAGGTTCGCCGCGTTGTCCATTCGTACTTGCATGCCGGCAGCCAGCATCCATTGGCGCAGTTTGTCGTTCGCCTGGCGGTGCTCGTCAGAGGCACACAATCGGGTAACCCCCTCACGATCCGGATCGGCAGTTTGCGAACAACGTGCTATTTCTTCCAACCATTCCCAAGTCAGGCTGGCAGACTCCTTTAGTCCCGTCATGTCAAAATCGTTCTTTTTTCAATCAAACTTGCAGCTAATTTATCATGATAAATATCAAAATAAAGCTATTTATCATGATAAATTATTATATTTGTCCGAAAATAATCCACTATAGGCATACTTTTTGATTGGCAAAACGATAAGAAAAAATGATGACAAGAGAAAAATTATTGGTAAGAATCAACCGCTAACAGCAAGTCGATTAAATAGACACACAGCACTTCGAGGTAATTGTGGCAGGCAGCACGAAAGGTAGACGCACTCAACAACTTGCTGAGTCAATCAAGGCATGGATTGTCGAACAAAGCTTAGCGCCTGGCGACCGCCTTCCCAATGAGCAGCAGATCATGGAGCTTTTCGATGCCTCGAAAAGTACCGTCCGTGAAAGCATGCGAATTCTCGAAGCACAGGGGATCCTGGCCACCAAGACCGGGCCGAAAGGGGGCGCATTCGTTGCCGAAATGGGCGAGAGCAAAGCGCAATCTTTGCTGAGCAATTACCTGTTCTTCAAAGATATTTCCATTTCCGACATTTACCAGATCCGCCAATCGCTGGAGCCGGATGTTGCCGCCTCGCTGGCAGGAAAGCTGTCGGAACAGCAGCTACAACGTCTTGAAGCGCAAATCGAGAAATACGCCACCCCACCCGCCGATATCTACCAAGAGCAGGCGCACCATATCGCTTCGATTGAGTTCCACAGCCTGCTGGCCAGTTACTCAAACAATGAACTGCTGAAATTCATCGTCCGTTTCACCGCCCAGATGCTGACCGATCTCACTATCTACAAGAAACTCTACGCCCCAGAGAACCACCAGTTGTGGTTAACCGGGGTGCAGAGCCAGAAACAGCTTGTTGCCGCGCTGCGTAGCGGCGATGCCGAGCAGGCCAAGCAGGTAATGTCGCAGCATATGCAAACTGCCCACGAACTGATGAAAGTGCAAGAAGTCGAAGTGGCCAAGCAGTTTTTGCAGGAATAACCCGACGTCCTGCTTTTCGGCGAGCACGCGCCGAACTCAGAACCCCAACGCTGAGCCAATCAGCCGCAGCGCCAAAAAGGTCAGCATGATCCGAAGAGCCAGCTGGAACTTCTCGTTGGACACCCGCTGAAGCAGGGCCTGGCCGGTCATGGTGCCGAAGAAGCCGGTGAGGATCATCAGCACGATAACTCCTGCCCAATCGGCAAAAGCAAAACCCAGCCCACCGAACACAACCGCCTTAATCAGATGCTGTGCCGACATCAAGGCCGCCATGGTACCGACGAGTTTTAGCTTATCGGCAATAATGTGGCGCATGGAGGCAATCACAAACGGCCCCGTCGCCCCGACAAACATGGTCAGAAATGATGTCAGAACGCCCAGCACTGTCAGGCTTTTCTTGCCTTTCAAGGCCGCAGTGATAGGTACCCAGCAACTTAGGAGGATAAAGCCCCCCAATATTAGTTGGAGGTAGGCAGGCTCTAGCGACACGGCAATATTACCGCCAACCAAAGCTCCAATCACCGTGCCGACGACAAACCACCACACCAGATACCGATCGACATCCTTTCGCATCAGCAGTAGTCGGCCGCCATTGCTGCCAAGCTGCACCACCGCATGAACCGGAATAATGGCCGCCGCAGGCATAAAGCTAGCCATCACCGCTATCAAGAGCGCGCCCCCACCCGCCCCCATCAAAGCCGTGACCGCCGATGTGACAAAGCTCAGCGAGACCAAGATAGTAAATTGCAGGTCGGTTAATGCGGCGGGTTTAAACCATTCGTACACCAGATCCATCTGCTCTACATCGCTCCTGGGAAGATAGGGATCATTTTACGGCGTTGCCTGATGCAAAAGACAACCGGGCCATCACAAAACGCAAAAACACTAAAACACAAGGTCCATACCCAAAGAAGGCGCTACCAAGAGGCCACTTTATTTGACCTAAATCGCCTTCTTGATAAGTAACTAACTTTCAAGTCACTCAAGCATAGTTTTACAGGCATCCATGTGCAAAAATGTGGGCTTTAATGGGTTATGTGACTGAGTTGGTAGGAAATGTGAGCTAAGTCAGGCGTTTAACATAACATCCATAATGTCTACCGGATAGCTTAAGGGTGGATATGCGAAACAAGATCGCAGAATAAAATGTTATGTTCTAGAGGGAATATGGGACTAAAAAGGATTAATCACTACGTTGAAGTTCTACCCAAAATGTTTGTCGGTTGGCGGATGGGGGAAGACCTCGAAACATTGTCTGAGCTGCCCAATGGTGTCTTGTGTATTAACTTGCTCGATGGAACAGTTTCACATTCGATTGTTGGTGAACTAGAACTGTATATTTCCAATGAGCTATCAGCTTGGTTTAGAAGCGAAGCTATAAAGGAAAATATCGACTTATCAAAGTTATTGAAAGCCTGTTTAACAGTTGAAGTAGATACGGATAGAGTAAAAACCATTAAAAAACGTGTAGTGTTGTTTAATTTTGACTGCACAGCTCATGTAGCAACTGTGAATAAGGTCTATGAAAGTAGGTTTTCGGAAGTAACTAGGTGGCATACGAGGCTACGAACATAACAAATAAGGATACGTGTCGCGCAGCCGACACTTCTATCCGGTTGTTGGACAAGCCCGTATAACCTTATTAAGTAAATTGCTCGGAGGGAGTTTGATAGGCGTTACGCCCGTGACTTTGCTCAAGACGAGCGCAGCCTAGAAGTGATAACAATGCTACTCACTTCAGTGGCTTACTGCCTGAGTTCGGTGTTACGTTGGCGTTCTCCTCTTAGGTGTTGAGTGCCATTATCCTTATTCAGTCTGCCTTGCGGCTATCTCGGTCGGGTGGAGCCGACACAGCACATAGCATGCTGGCAACATGGGCAGCCCCGCTTTGCTTTCTGGGGCTTGGTTTGTTCAGGTAACTGCCATGTCGGCAAGTTGAGCAACATCAGCTGGATGGTCAGCCTTAGCGTCTTCGTACTGCCATGTAGCAAGCCATAATCCCGTACCCGCTGTAATCCTTTTGGCAGCACATGCTGCAAGATAAGCCACAAGAACTGCACAACCGGCAAGGTGCGCGTTGCCGGTCGCTGGGTCTGGCTATCGGTATAGCGGAATGTCACCTGGTGGTCATTGAACTTGATAATATCTTTGTCGGGTAAAACGCCCCGGTATAGGTAGCGTGATAGGTATTGCAGCGCCGGCAGGCCCCGGCCGACGTTGCGACAGTCGACTACCCATTCGGTGGGGAGCGGTGCCGGAGGAAGCCTAAGTGTAGGGTGATGGGCAAGGGTGTCGAGCAGTCGTGCCCGCCAGACTTTTGCCAAGGCTTTATGATGATAGAGGAAGCCCTTCTTACCCTTGTGCCACTGCCTGCGTTGTGGGTGGTAGAACCCAGACGGCATCACGACATGTAGATGGGGATGGATATCTCGTCGTCGGTTATGGGTATGCAGCACCATGGTAAAACCACTTAGACCGTGATGTTGACGGTGTGCAAAGTCCTTCAATACCGATGCTGCCACCTGGAACATCACAGCGTAGAACGCCCCGGGCTGATAACGGGCGAGGCCCCGCAGTGGCGCTGGTACCGTGAAGGTCAGCATAAAATACTCTGCCGGCAACAGCTTCGCTTCCTGGCGGGCGAGCCATTCTGAGGCGGTACGTTGTTGACACTGCGGGCATGAACGGTGGCCGCAGCCTAACGGCAACCGGTCGTCATGGTGGCAATGCGGACAATACCACTGAGAGCAGCCCGCTTGCTCTGTCCGGCAGCGTCGCATTGCTGATATTGCCCGGTGTATATCAGGCGTGATCCTATCGCCGTAGTGATGGATAAATTCGGCATAGTGTGTGGTGAGCAGGGAAGTAAACGTACTCATGCTGCCTCCCATATTACCGCCAGCTTATTGGCCAGTGCATTAACCGCCAAGGCGGCAGAGGCCGACTTGACCTTGGTGAATTGGGTATAGCGGGCGGTCGTATTGAGGCTGGCATGGCCGAGCAGCACCTGCAGTGACCGTAAGTCCAGCCCTGCTTCTAATAAGTGGGTGGCATAACAGTGGCGTAATGAGTGCGGGCTGATCCGTTTATTGATCCCACAGTCCCGGCAGACTTGTTTCATCGCCTTTTGTACACCCCCGCGATCCATCGGTTCGGTGGTGCCAACACCCGGGAAGATCCACTGAGGGTGGTGGTGTGAACGCCAGTGTTGGCGCATTACTGCCAGGGTTCGTTCTGGAAGCGGCACCCGCCTGTCTTTGCCGCCTTTTCCTTCCCGGATATGAACCTGCATGGTGCGGGCATCAATATCGGCTGTCGTCAGGTTCAGTCCCTCGCCGAGCCGGAGCCCGAGGCTGTAGAGGGTAAAGAAAAAGGCTTGGTAACGTGACTGGCGAGTCATGGTGATGAGCAGTCCTACTTCATCAGGCGTCAAAAGGTCTGGCAGTCGTTTGACCTGCGGCGGTTTGACGATATTGAGCCAGATCCATTGTTTACTGAGGGTATAGCGGTAGAAGAATTGCAAGCCGTTGCGGTCGAGTTTGACGGTACTCCATGAGTGGGTGCGGATGAGTTGGCGGAAGTAGGCACGTAACTGTTCGGTTGTCAGGTGATCTGGCGGGCAGTCAAAGAAGGCAGAAATACGACGTACCGCACGGCTGTAGGCATCGATGGTCGCCGGGCGCTTGCCTTGTAGGATAAGATTATCAAGGTGTTGCTGGTATAGCGCCTCGAAATGGCGCTGTTGTTGGGTGTTCATGGTTCGCCTCCAAGTCTTACCGGGAAGGTAAGGTCTCAGAGGTCAGTGTATGGAATCAAAGGACTCTGCCGCGCAGCGGCTTGGTTCAACAAAGCAATCAAGGTGACCAGTTACACTCGGCGGTTTTGGTATGAAGTTCGGTGGGCTTTGTTAGTTCAGTGTCGTGCACCTTATTGCTGGCGTTGAGCCTGAAAGTTAAAGCCGTTTAAAGCCCTCTCCTAGAGGGCTTTACCCCGCTAACGTGCATGCAACATTGCCACCCTCTCCAGTCGTCATTAATCGCGGCAAGATCTCTTTATCTGATAAGCGGCTTTTTCCTTCTTCATTGCTACATTTAATGTGCTGTGTACTGAATATAGGAAAGTTTGAATGAAGACCCTTCTATCTGTCATCCTGATATCTCTTTGTTTGCCCCGATTTGCTTTTGGCGCAGATCAGCCCGAAGATGCGAGCGCGGTTGTTCAAGATGCTAAGGAAGAATGCGCTCGTTTTGAGAATGGCGAATTCCACGCGACTGAGCAGGCCATTTCATTGCATGACTTTACCGGTGATGGCCAACCAGAAGAAATCGTGGACGCGTCGCAGTTCTCCTGCTCAACCTCGGCTTCCATGTGGGGTGGCTCTGGTGGCACATTCCTATGGGTCGTTGTTGATGGAAAATCATACGAATTTCTTGCCAATAAATGGAAAATTGTCGATTTTGATGGGCAATCAGTCCTCCTGCTTGCGGTTCATTCTTCTGAATGCAGCGATGACATTGGACCCTGTTATCGGGCGCTGGTTTGGCGCGATGGTTTCAGGACGACACGATAAGTTGATGGGTTTGCAGTACGGGCATCAATCACGGAAAGCTGATAAATAACAAGGTATTATGTATTTTTATCAGCCTATCAATACAAGGAAAGGGATTTGAGTCAGTACTTTGATAGCGTGGCTAGCGTTTGGGATACATGCCCTGCTAAGGTCGAGCGCGCTGAAATTACAGCAGCAAAAATCAAAGAGATTCATTTTGAATCAAAACATAGCATTGTTGATTTTGGCAGTGGCACGGGTTTATTGGGCTTTCAGCTCAAGGATACGTTTTCTCATGTTCACCTCGCCGATGCATCGGAGAAAATGCTTCAAGTTGCTCAAGCCAAAATAGCTGCAGCGAATATCAATAACATTGAAACCCATCAAATTGACAGGCTGTCTGAATTAACATCAAAACATTCAGCGATAGCGACATTGATGACACTTCATCACATCCCTGATGTAAATGAATTTTTCACGGATGCTCATAGTGCGCTTGAAGATAATGGCATGTTGATCATTGCCGATTTATACGAAGAGGATGGTTCCTTTCATAAGCATAACCCGAGCTTTGATGGCCACAATGGCTTTAATGTTTCAGCATTATCAGCTATTGCGGAGAACGCAGGTTTTATCGTTCAGCACATAGAGCAGTATTATGAAATTTGGCAGGAAAACTTCGAGGGTGTGGAAATATCGTATCCACTGTTTCTGTTCGTCGTGAAGAAGTCAAAGCAAACAACGGCACAATGAGGCCATTAAGGCCCTCTTTAGTCCAGAGGGCTGTTGATCTACTCTCAAATATTCCGAGGTGTTGGTTATGCTTTGGTTGCCGAGAACAGGGCGACACAGCCAATCACTTCCACCTTCACATTCAAAAAGTACTGATGCAGGGCCTCTTCTAAAGCGCCGAGTTCGTCGTGATCATTACAGAAAATGCCTTTCTTGTTGTAGAGCGACATCAGTTTCTGGGCGAAGGCATTTTTCTCCGTCCCCTGGCCCAGAATCGTACTGCCAAACACCACGCCTCCGGCGCTCATCACCTCTCTAATGTGCGAGAACACGATGCTTTTTTCAGACATGCTTCCCGGCAGGCAGTGCAGCAGGTAGTTAATGCTTACCGAATCGAACGCCTCGCAACCCAGTCCAAACGGCTCGAGCACATTGCGGCAGTAGATCTCCGGCTTTAGGTGCTCGATAGCTTTGGCCGTTGACTCCAAGCTGTTTTCATTAAGGTCTACCAAAGCAATTCGTTGGCCCCCGGCCGGCAAGTTTTGCTTGAGGTAATACCCCGTCCCCACCCCGACATCAAGGTGGTTAGCTGTAACTAAATCGGCAAACTGCTGGCTGATTAGACGTGTCGGACATTTCCATAGGTAGTGATTGGAAAAACCTAATACCCATAGATCATAAATTGAGAGGACTTTCTTCGAGTAGACGGCTTGGCCTGCGCCAACATCTTTATTCATCTATTTATCAATACTTTAAATCAAACGAATATGCAAAATATAGCAAACTGCTGTCACAGCAAAACATACCAGATAAAAAGGTAGAAAATTAAACCACGCAAATTATACCGAACACACTCAAGCAAAGCCGCTGGCTACCAAGCCATGATTACGTTACGTCATGCTCGCAGCTACCTTTTTTGGCGACCCACATTTGATGTTTGTGGCAATGGGAAAACAAGATCGCCGAGCAGTTTGGGCACAGGTACTTGAACGCATGCCGATGCGTTATCTTCTCTAGCCAGGTTCTGTGTATCTGGTTCAAGAACACATATTGAGAGCAGCTTGGACAGTTAGTATGCATAAAAATCCTCCTATCATTCTATGCCTACAAGAGATAACCCATACAAAACTAAGCGCATAAGTGCTTTTATTCAGTGATCTTGATCCCAATACTCACTGTGCAAATATTTTGTCTGAGCGTGTTCACTCACTGTAACCCCACAGCTGCTACGGCTACGACTTATCCTGATGTTGTTAACCTCAAAGTGAACAAGTCCATTGCAGTCGACAAAGCAGGTTTCCTCCTCTACCCCCTCCCGCCTTGCTAGGTTATGATTTCCTTTTTGAAAGGGACATTTAATGAAGCACTTACACTTGGTGATTTTTGCACTGTTTCTGTACTTGGGCCTGTTCTGGCCTGATATGGACAAGCAGCTGATGTCCCTGCTGCATCACCGCTCTATGATCACCCATAGCCCACTGTTGCCAGTGTTGGTGCTGGTATTGCTGCGCTCAAAGTATGCCAAACCGATTGCCGCCGGGCTGAGTGCGGGGATCAGCATCCACTTGGCGGCGGATGCCCTGTCGCCAATGGGCGGGTATTCGCAAATCTACCTGCCTGCGCCGTTCAAGGCATCGATTGGGGCAACGGAATCATTACTGTGGCTAGGTTTGAATGCGGTGGCGGGGTATTTTCTGGCCTTGAGGCTGCTCAGAACCCATAGCAAAACCATTCCCTTTATATACCTGCTGGCGGCAGGAGGGTATGCGCTTTACATCAAAGACGATATGCGGCCATGGCTGGCCTGTCTGGCGATTTTCCTTATCCCTTTTTTGTTCGACAAGGCCAAGAGCAAACTGAGGCGAATCGCTTAATCGCGGTGAAGTGCTTAAAACCTCACGATGAGGCCATGACTTTGATACCGAAAACGGTAAACAACCCACCGGTTATATAATCAATCACACCCGAAATACGGGCATAGACACTTTTCGCAGATTGATGTGAGAAGGCCGTCGCGAGCAGTGAGTGCCAACATAGGGTGATTGAAGACATGGTGAGCATGATGGCTAAGATCATCGTCGTTGTCATTGCTCCGGACACACTGCCAGGCATGCTCTGTGGCATAGCCACACTGAATAAACTGACCACGAAAAAGCCGGTTTTCGGATTGAGGATGCTGGTGATAAACGCCGTGATAAAGACCTTTTTGTTCGATGGCGATATAATCTGTTGGCCTCGAGGTAACTGGCCAAGCCTTTTTGTTTTGCGGGTTTGGTAAATCTGGCGAAGCCCCAGATACAATAAGTAGCTACCGCCCACCACTTTCATCACGCTAAACAGCTGAGGAAACGTCGTCAGCAAGATGACCAGTCCAGAGCCACCTAAAAACGCCCAGAGCAATATCGCGGTACTGACCCCAAAGGCAGAGAACATGGCGAGAGTGCGGTTGTATTGCAGTGCGGTATTAATCGTTAGGAGTACATTGGCTCCTGGCGTCGCTACAGCGAGTATCCAAATCAATGCCACATGAGCAAGCACCAATAACACTTCCATTACCAACCATCCCTATCAAGTAAGGCAACCGCCGAATATTCTGTCAGTATCCATGGAATTTTCACAAAGACAAGATATTGATCTACAAAGCAGTATCTCGGTCATAAGCCATCATGACGACTGCCAAATTTCCCCCCTCGATTCTCAGCATGCAAAAACACAACGGCTTGCTGTAACAGGCACCGAACAACTTGTCGCCGCAAGATATTGGCGAAGTACTTATCGAGAAATTTCTGTAACGGCTATTTAGCATTCATCTTGTTAACTTAGTGGTATATTGATCTCATCAATCGGGCTAGTACAGGACAGAGATTTTGCCGGCATCACTCTTTAACCCCAAACCCTATAAATTCGGGCTCACCCTCTCTGGTGGTGGCGCTAAATGCATGGCGCAAATCGGTATGTTGCAGTACCTCGACGAGCAAGGCGTGAAACCGGATGTGATTTCCGGGGCTAGCGGCGGCGCACTTGTCGGGGCGTTGTATGCGGCTGGCCATAGCCCGGAGAATATCCTATCGTTCTTTATCGAAAGCCAGATGTTCAAAGCCAGCAGTTTCTCTTTCAACAAGCTGGGCTTGATCAACGCCGAAAAGCTCAACCGCCATTTCCACGGCTGGATCAAACGGGATAACTTCGATGCGCTCGACATTCCACTCTATGTCGCGGCAACCGATCTCAATAACGCGCAACAAGTGGTGTTCCATGAGGGAGAGCTGATTCAGGCGCTACTGGCCTCGGCGGCTTATCCTGGCATGTTCACGCCGGTAAAAATCGGCGACAAGCTGTTTGCCGACGGCGGTATCACCAATAACTACCCGACCGATCTGATCCACGGTTTATGCCGCGCTCATCTCGGGATGTATTTGAGCCCGTTGGAGCATAAAGCCAGCCATGAGTTTACCGATGCCTTTGATGTCATCGACCGGGTATTTGAAATCTACAGCTCGGCGCACCTTCTGAAAAGCATCAAGTTACCCGATATCAACCTTGCTCCGGAAGGCATTGATAAGTGGGGCGCGTTCAACGTCAACAATGGCAGCCTGACCACACTCTATAACTTGGGCTACGAAACCACACGGGATTACTTCTCGGGCGAAGGGGCCGAATGGCTGGCAGAACTCAAGAAGTCTTTATCCAAAAAATCATTATTAGACAGCTTTACTCGGTAAAAACCTCTCTATTCTCCCCCTCAATAGTGGGCCGATTGTATATTATGGCCCACAGCCCTGCCTATAAATAAAGGCCGCTGAAAAGCGCCTGCAACTCAATAACTTTCACCCGCACCGTAATTCAATTACAGGCGATAATTTCCTCGCTGAACCAGAGCTAAACGCCATATGAAAGCCGTTGAAAACCGTAAAATCGAGTAAAAACACAAACCGATCTAACTCAAACTTTTAACTCGTGCAATCAGTAAAAACAGACACCAATCACATTTGGCAAAATAAATTAAATTTCCATTAATTTGATCAACTTCTAATTTCACCTATTGATTTGTAATTCAGAAAAATAATGAAAATAAATTACGTGATTAAATTGAGATCCAACAGCTAAATGCTCGCTTGACAGTAATTTTAATTAGACCCTGATCACAAAATTTGACCGTTTGCTTCTTTAATCCGCTTGTATTGATAATAACCCCAACAACGAACAACAGGGTTAAAGACATGCTATACGAGTTAATTGATCACGAATTAGTGGATGTCATCAACGACGGTACATACCAATGGCAAGAAGCTGTAAGGAAAACAACTCACTACCTTGAGCAACGTGGCTACGTGTCGAATCAGTATGCCGATGCCATTATCCAATCGACACAAGAGAATGGTCCTTACTACGTATTATGCCCTGGCCTCGCAATGCCTCACGCACGACCTGAAACAGGGGTATTGAAAACTGGGCTTGGTATCCATGTCTTCCCGTCCCCTGTTGATTTTGGCTCTGATCTCGGTCCGGCCAATGTCCTTATTACTTTAGCAGCAAAAGACTCTGATACCCACATAGAAGTGATTCAAGCCTTGAGCGAGATGTTTGTGGATGAAGAGAACATTGAGAAGCTAGCCCAAGCATCTTCTAAAGAACAAGTGCTTGAAATTATAAAAGCATACTAAGAGGGAACATAACGTGAAACCAAACATGCGAGCTAATGTGCAAGCCTTTGGCGGTCATTTGACTGCCATGGTATTGCCGAATATCGGGGCCTTTATTGCCTGGGGCTTTATAACCGCACTCTTCATCCCTACCGGTTGGGTACCAAACGAAGCCTTTGGTGAGCTAGTTGGCCCAATGATCACTTACCTACTGCCACTGCTGATCGGTTACACCGGCGGCCAGATTGTCGGCGACAAGCGCGGAGCCGTTGCCGGTGCTATCGGTACCATGGGTGTTATCGTCGGCGCGGATATCCCAATGTTTGTCGGCGCGATGATCATGGGCCCACTGAGTGCCTGGGTGGTGGTGCAAATGGATAAGCGTATCCAGCACCGCATTCCATCAGGCTTCGAGATGGTGGTGAACAACTTCTCGCTGGGTATCGTCGGCATGATCCTGTGCCTGTTTGCCTACGAGATTGTTGGCCCGGCCGTCACAGCCGCGAACCTGTTCGTCAAGTCAGGCATCGAGGCGCTGGTTGCAACCGGCTTCCTGCCGCTGCTGGCGATTATCAACGAACCTGCCAAGGTACTGTTCCTGAACAACGCTATCGACCAGGGGATCTACTACCCACTGGGCCTGCAGGCAGCAGCAGAAACTGGCAAGTCCATCTTCTTCATGGTGGCCTCTAACCCGGGTCCGGGTCTCGGTATGCTGCTGGCTTACGCAAAATTCGGCCAGGGTCTGAGCAAGCGCTCTGCACCAAGTGCCATCATCATCCACTTCTTCGGCGGTATCCACGAGCTTTACTTCCCGTACGTGCTGATGAAACCAATCATGATTGTGGCAATGATTGCCGGTGCAGCAACCGGTATCGCCACCTTCAACCTGCTAGACGCTGGTCTGGTAGCGGGCCCGAGCCCAGGCTCTATCTTCTCTTACTTGGCACTGACACCGAAAGGCAGCTTCATCGCAACGATTGCCGGTGTGGTATCAGCAACAGTCGTATCCTTCCTTGTCGCCAGTGCGATTCTGAAGATGAGCAAGTCAGAAGACAAAGAGAACGAGTTCGAACAGTCGGTCTCTGACATGAAAGACATGAAAGCCGAAGGCGCGGTGAAACCTGCCGCGGCAGCAACCGAAGCGCCAGCAAAACCAATCCAGTTTGTCGCCTTCGCTTGTGATGCGGGTATGGGCTCCAGTGCGATGGGTGCCTCAACCTTCAAGCGCAAGCTGACCAAGGCGGGGATTGATATTGAAGTGAAGAACTTCGCCATCGAGAAAGTCCCAGGTGACGCCGACATTGTGGTCACCCACGAGAGCCTCGAAAACCGAGCGGTTAACGCGACAGGGCTACCGGTCATCACTATCAAAAACTTCCTGAACGACCCTGCTCTTGATGAGCTGATGGTAACTATCGAACAACAAGCTTAACAATTGCATTATAGGGCGGTCCGCCGCCCTACTTTGGAGAGAAATCATGGTACAAACAACGGCAGCGGTTATCTGTGGCGAAAAAGATGTTCAACTAAGAACGTTCGAACTGCCAACCATTTCACCAGACGAACTACTGGTAAAAAACATCTCAAACAGCATCTGTTTGTCCACTTACAAAGCGGCGCTACTGGGTACTAAGCACAAACGTGTACCAGAAAATATCGCAGAAGTACCCGTGATGACTGGCCACGAATACGCGGGCATCATTGTTGAAGTGGGTGAGAACCTGAAAGACAAGTTTACTGCTGGTGATTCCTTTGTTCTGCAGCCTGCGATGGGCCTGCCATCTGGCTACTCTGCCGGTTACAGCTACGAAACCTTCGGCGGTAACGCCACCTACTCTATCATTCCAAAGATCGCTATCGACCTAGGCTGTGTCCTGCCATACAAAGGCGAGTACTTTGCCGATGCCTCACTGGCTGAACCTATGTCTTGCATCATCGGTGCTTACCATGCCAGCTACCACACCACGCCGTATGTTTACGAGCACGAGATGGGTATCAAAGAAGGCGGTTCACTTGCCCTGCTAGCCTGCGCTGGCCCTATGGGTATCGGTGCGATTGATTACGCCATCAATGGCCCGGTTAAACCACGCATCATTGTCGTGACCGACATTGACCAAGCCCGTCTTGACCGCGCTGAAAGCCTGATCCCGGTGAGCACTGCGCAAGAAAAAGGCATCGCACTGCACTATGTGAATACCGCGAAAGTGGACTCTCCGGTTGAGTATCTGAAATCACTCAACGACGGTCAGGGCTACGATGATGTGATGGTATACGCTGCCGTTTCCCAGGTACTGGAACAGGCCGATGATCTTCTAGGCAATGATGGCTGCCTGAACTTCTTTGCCGGCCCGACCGACAAGAAGTTCAAAGTCCCATTCAACTTCTACAATGTGCACTACGAAGCCACCCATATTGTGGGCACCTCGGGCGGCTCGACAGGCGATATGATCGAATCACTCGATTTATCTTCTGATCATCTCATCAACCCATCGTTTATGATCACCCACGTGGGTGGATTGCAGGCAGCGCCGCATACGATTTTAAATCAATTGGAAATCCCGGGTGGTAAAAAACTTATTTACCCGCACATAGATCTTCCGCTAACCGCTATTGATGACTTTATGTCACTTGCCGATCAAGACCCGTTCTTCGCCGAGTTGGACGCTATTTTGAAAGCCAACAACTATGTGTGGAACGTAGACGCAGAAAAAGCGTTACTCGAGTTTTATGACGTGAGCTTGGCGGTTTAGTTACAACGAAATTATGTGGTAGCCTTTGCGCTGCCACATAATGAAGAGGTCACAAACGTTGTCACGTGAACATGAATTACTGAAGAAACTGGAAGAGTGCGATAATGCCACTTCGTTTCTTCAGGTTTCTAACAAAATAATAAACCTCAAGTTAAAAGCATTACTCCCTAAGGTCTTCGTCCAGGACGAATTGGTCATGGAGTATGCTGTGGAACCCTTGCTGAGGGAAGATGGCCCGCTGGTAACCACTGATGTCGTCTCTAAGCTGATGTTTGCAATGGGTAAAATTTCATTAAAAACCTATGCAGATATTGGCTTGTACAACCAAACCTTGGAGTATGCTGCGTCTCTTTCAGACAAAATCTCTTACGGTGATGATGTGGTTTACGACTTCATTAAAAACCAATCGGTACTCTCGTCACAGCAAGATGGCTTTTATCTTGAGTCCATCAACAAATTAAAGTTTTCCTCTTTCGAAGCTTTTTCACAGATGAGATATGAAGCGCTGATCAAAACCGTGCTAGACCTGTCCTGTGAACTGTTATTAGAAAACATCGAAAGAGAGATCAACCAATGAGGCCTCGCGATGAAAGTGAATTTGAACATCAGTGGATTCGATACCGAAGCGGTATTTCCCGATAAAGATATCAAGACTATTCATAAACCCCTGGTGGAGAAATTTACTCGCCTTTACCAAGAAACTCAGCAGCGCATCGTTATATTCCTCAGCGCACCTCCAGGCAGTGGAAAATCAACACTTGCCGCCTTTTGGGAATATTTATCAGAACAAGATGAACACCTGGAACCCTTGCAAGTTTTGCCTTTTGATGGCTTTCATTACCCCAACGACATCCTCGACAGCAACACCACTGAACGAAATGGTGAAACCATTTCCCTACGCAGTATCAAAGGCTCATACGAAACCTTCAATTTAACCGAACTTATCGACAAGCTGAAACAGCTCAAAGTCAAGGATCCTAAGTGGCCTTATTACGACAGAAACCTGCACGACCCTGTCGATGATGCCATTGACGTCACGCGTAACATCGTTGTGGTCGAGGGTAACTGGCTATTGCTGGATGAGCCGGTATGGCAAGGGCTTTACAACCTGGCGGACTTCACGGTCTTCATCGATACCCAACCCGAGTTTCTGCAAGAGCGCTTGGTCAACCGGAAAATCAGAGGCGGCAGTTCGCCAGAGGAGGCCTTGGCTTTTTACCAAAAATCGGATGCCGTGAATGTCGAGAAAGTCCTTAACCACTCCATCAAGGCTGATTTGAATTTGTTTATGAACCGAGACGGTTCATTTGAAATCCAATAAGCTGTCCACCATTGTAGGAGCAGAACAAGGAGATCACTATGAATATCGTGATTGATAGCCACACCCATACCATCGCCAGTGGACATGCTTACAGCACCATCATTGAAAATGCCCAAGCCGCGAAAAACAAGAAGCTGAAGCTGCTTTGCACTACCGACCATGCGCCTGAAATGCCAGGTGCTCCTCACTATTGGCATTTCAATAACCAGCGGATTTTGCCCCGCTTCTTACATGATGTGGGGATCCTTCGCGGGGTAGAGGCCAATACGCTCAATGTGAAGGGCGAGATCGACCTGCCCGCATCAACAGACCAGCACCTGGACTGGGTTATCGCCAGCTTCCATGAGCCGGTCTTCAAACCGGCGACTGAGGCCGAGCATACTGCCGCCCTCGTCAATGTCATCAAGAGTGGCCGGGTGGATGTGCTAGGCCACCTGGGCAACCCCAACTACCCGTTCGATATCGAGCAGGTACTCAGTTGTGCCAAGGCGCATAACGTGGCCATCGAGGTCAACAACACCTCACTGACCGGCAAAAGCCGCAAAGGCAGCGACGTGCGCTGCAGCAATATCGTCGAGATCGGCAAAGAGATCGGGGTGTATTTCACCACCGGCTCCGATGCCCACTTCTGCGAAGAAATTGCCCGGCTCGATCTTGCTATCGCCCTGCTGGAAAAGCATGGTGTCAGTGAAGAGCAAATCCTGACGACATCGACTAGCCGCTTTCTCAACTTCCTGCTGCTGCGCGGCAAACCAGAAATCACCGAATTCGCCGGTTTGTATTAATTAGGATCGACATATTGGGACGTTGAAATGCCGACGCAATGTCGGCATTTCTATTTTTGCAAACAGCATGTTGACCATTCCTTTGCGTCAACTCGTCAGTGCACACTCCTTGTCAAACCGGATCGCCTTGGCAAAGTCCCGGTCATGGCTCACCAAGATAAATGCCCCCCGATACTGGCTTAGCGCCTGCGCCAGTTGTTGTTTGGCGTCGATATCCAAATGGTTGTCAGGCTCATCAAGCAGTAGCACAGGCTGCTCGGAAAGATGGCTGACCATCAATATCGCCAGCTTCATTTTTTCCCCGCCACTTAAGTGCATGACCTGGCGGTAGACACTGTCTCGGCGAAAGCCAATACCGGCCAGCAAGGTTCTGGCATCACTCTCACTAAGCCCATCGCAGTAGTCCATCAGGCACTCCAGCATGGTGCTGTCGTCTCTGAGCAGGCTGAAGTGCTGATCGAGATACTCTGTTGTTGTATTGACAGTCATTGTTCTCGATGGCATTTCAGCTTGATGGTGAATCGCCTTGAGCAGGGTGGATTTGCCACTGCCATTGCCCCCCGTCAGATAGCAACGCTCTGATTGCATCAGCACCAAGTTTACGGGTTCAGGGGCGCCATAGGGCAACAGATAGCCTTCAACTCTAAGTACGGTGGTCTTTTTTGCCTGGCCGAACTCTGCCAAATACAAATGGCGTGGCTTTATGGCTTCCTGCTGCTGTTGCAACGCAGAAAGCTTTTGCTGGCTGCGTTTAAGCTGGTTCTGGTGGTTCGTTGCGGCGGCAGATTGGCTCTGCTCCGCCTTGTCTTTCATCGCATCAAGCAAGATTTTGGGCTGGCTGCCGGTTTTCCTCAGCCGGTTCCCTTGCGCCTGGCGCTGCTGGGCTTTTTCCTTGCTCGCTTGCTGCTGACGCTCGATTTTCTTTTGCTCTGACTTAAGCTGGGTGATCTGCCTATCGAGTGCATTTTCCTTGATGGTATGCTGGCTAAAGAAGGCATCGTAGTTTCCCTGGTAATACTGCAATCCCAAGCTGGTTAGGTGGTAAATACCCTCAACATGACGGAGCAATTCCCTGTCATGGCTGACCACTAGGGCTTTTCCGGAAAACTGCTGGAGTTGGCCGATGAGCCACTGGCGGCCTCGGGCATCAAGGTGGTTGGAGGGCTCATCGAGCAGCAAGATATCAACCTGTGATTGAAACAGCTGGTGCAGCTGCAACAGTGCCAGTTGCCCGCCGCTCAAGTCACGGCACAGGGCCTCTGGCGAAGCCGGTAACCCAAGTTCCGCCAACAACTGCTGGGTTCGCGTCGTAACCTCCCAGTCATCGGCAATGATGTCAAAATAATGGGCATCGCATTGGCCTTGCTCTACCGCTTTGATAGCGGCCAGCTTATTGCTAACCCCAATAAATTCAGCAACCGTCTGCGTACTTGTCAGTAATTTTGAAGGTTGCTGGGAATAGAGGCCGATCTGCCCCTGGCAAGACACGCCCCCTGTTGTCGGCGTTAATTTTCCAAGCAGCAATGATAATAACACCGACTTGCCCACGCCGTTGCGGCCGACCAAGCCGGTCAGCTTGTCATTCAAGCTGATGTTGAGGTGTTGAAATAGCCACTCCCCAGTGTCTAACTGAAAAGCTAATTGATGGGCGATTAATGCAGGCATAAATACCTCCCTATTTATCAATCACACTAAATTTCTAATGTGATTGTTATTAAACAAGGGGTTACGTCTTTCTACGCCAATAGAATGACCAGGCAGTTACTTTGATCCCACTGTGCGCTCGGACAAACATTCAGATGTCAGCAAAAAGCCTTAGCAACAAGCGCAAATAGATATTTTAGATAGAGAAGATATGACGAAGTAACGCCCACTAACCCCGAGAGTCCAAGATAATAAAAACTGGCTATCAGGAAGTTAGTTGTTCATGTCGGCGTTAGCTCCTAAAGAAATGATGGGGGAATTTTAACCAAGACACTCAGTACTAAGCAAGCAAAAGAAGCCTGTTTAGAAGTGTGGGAGCTAAGACTTTGAAGTAGCTTCCATTCGCTCTCTTAGCTCTATAACAAGTGGATTCTCTGTATATTGAAAATCCTTTCGGGAACCGCAAATACAAGTCGTTTCCCTATAGTGCCGCTTTCCTTAAGGACAAAAAAGAGCCTCAATCGAGGCTCTTTCTGCATCAATCGTCAGTCACTAAACACTGTCCTGGCACATTAAACTCACCGCCAAGGTCTGGGCCAGATAGACCGAGCAACTGAGTGAGCGGAAGCCCAAATTATCCCCTTCCTGCACCTCGAAGCAGACATCCATCTTGTTGCCCTGCTCCATCATTTGGTTATCGGTGATGGCAATAATCGGCACCTTCTTTTGGTAAGCAAGGTCGATAACGTCGGTGGTTTCCGGCGCATAAGGGCTGAAAGTGAAGGTAACCAATACGTCTCTCTCACCCATCAGGCGGGTCAGCGGCGATAGCATCCCACCGTTATCATCAATCAATACAACATTGTTATTGGATTTCATCAAGGCATACCAAAGGTAGAAAGCCACGGGATACGCCCGCCGCATACCCTGGATGTAAATCGTCTCGGCCCCTTCAAGCAAGCTAACCGCCCTGTCCAGCTTCTGTGGCGACACCGTGATTTGCAGCTGCTCCATGGCCTCAATATTTGCCGCGCCGAAATCATGGAAAATCGCCGCCGCAGAATCCGGGCCAAATTCAGCCTCGTTTCTCGCCTTGCGCACCCGCTCTTTATAATCCCGCGGGCGGTTGAAGTAGTGATCGCGGAAGACAGCTTGCATCGAACTGAACCCAGAGAAACCCATCGCATTAGAAAAGCGGCTGAGAGTAGACAGCGGCACATTGGCCTGCTCGGCAATCGTCACCATGGTTTCAACCGCTACCAGCATTGGCTGGGCCATGGCAAAGTCAGCCACCTGCTGCAGGCGCGGACTTAGATCGTCGTAGCGACGGACAATATGATCTTTGAGGGTGTCTAAATCGGTGGGGACAAGCTCGGCTACTTCCATATATTGATGATCTCCTGCGAAAAAAATGCCCTGTATTAACAGGGCAAATGGTCACGACATTTATTACGACAGCAGTTTGAAATTACGAATCGCTTCTTCTTTCACCGCCGGCATGGCCTTCTTCATGAAGTAAATGCGGTCAAACTTCTCTGGCTCTTCATTCATGAAATCACGCAAGCCATGGCCCAGCGCTTGGCGCAGGCAAGTACCGATGTTGAATTTCGATACGCGGGTGCGCTTAAGCACTTCCATATCTTCGTTGCGGATACCGCTGGTGCCATGGATAACCAACGGGACATCGACCATGCTGGCGATCTTGTCCAGGCGGCCAAAATCGATGGTGCAAGTTGGCTCAGTCAGGCGGTGTACGTTACCTACTGAAACGGCCACACAGTCGGCACCACTTTCTTTGGCAAAACGGGCCGCTTCTTCTGCTTCGGTATAGATAGATTTGATGTGGTCACGGCCTTCATCGTAAGGCACTGAGCCTATCTCGCCTTCAACTGAAGCGCCCATAGCGTGGGCAACCTCTGCCACCGCACGGGTACGGGCAATGTTTTCTTCCAGTGATAGCTGAGAGCCATCAAACATCACTGAGCTGAAACCTGCTTTCAGGGCACGGTAAACGATCTCTTCCTCGTAGGTATGATCTAGGTGCAAACATACTGGCACCGTGCTGTTTTTCGCCAAGGTCAGGAACATCGCCGCTGCGGTCTCAACACCGTAGAAATCAGCCACATCTTTGTTGCAAGCGAGGATCACTGGCTTGTTCACTTCTTCTGCCGCTTCTACCACGGCACGGGCATCTTCGTAGCCGAATACGTTGAAGCAAGGAACCGCATAGTCGGAAGCCGCGGCTTCAGGCAAAAGATCTTTTAAATTGACGAGCATAGTAGAAAACCTCCGTGTTATTTGAACTTGGCGATCATGTCCTTGATGCCAGGGATTGTTTCAACTTGATATTCGTGGTGCGGGTCAAAGTGCTGGATCAATGACTTCTCGGTTTTGCCTACGATAATGGTGAAGTAGTACATCTCGTAGCCCGGTGCCGCCACGCTTGGGTGGTAGCCTTTATCGATGGCAATCACCGAACCGGTACGAACGTGATAAACCGGACCGAAGTCGTCTTCGTGCTCGTAGAGGAACTGGGCACCGAAGCCAAAGTCTGGGTTGAAGCGGAACTGGTATACTTCTTCGTACAATGTCTCTTTGCTGCCGTCAGGCTTAACACGATCCTCATCATGCTTGTGAGGAGGGAAACCCGACCAACCACCGGCACCGACGGTAAACAGCTCGCTCACCAGTAGGCGGCCACGGTTGTCAGAGTTTGACTGGCCCAGCACATGTTTGATTTTACGGTGAGTTTTAGTGTCATCCGAGCCGTACTGTACAATGTCGACATTCTCTTCGCGGATGCAAAATGGCTCCAGAGACTGTTCGAACTTACCACCGGCAATCATCACATCCGCCGTATCGCTGACACAGTCAATGGTTGCGCTGTAGCCAAGCGGCACATAGACCGCTTCCGGGTTGCCATCCCATACCGATTTACGCTTACCGATGTTGTCGTAGACTTCGGTCTTCTCACCATTGGTCACAATGATCGAACAGGTACCGCCCGCCAAAACGATCACGGACTCGTAACCTTCAACAACGTGCTGGTGCTGCTCGCCCTGCGACAAACGGACCTGATTGAAATAACACAGCGGTGTGACTTCATCGTTCACATCGATGATAGGTTGGTTTTTATTATCAAACGGTGGGATATGCTTACCCATGACTCTCTCCTCACTGCCTGATTAACCTCGGGATGTAATCAGCACAGCCATGTAATAATTGGTTCTATATAAAGGGGATAAAAAAGCCGGGCCTCGATGGTGTGTACAGGCAGAGGACTGAAGGTTACTGCGCTGCACTGACCCGGCTGACCAAAATGCCTTTAATCACTTCGTCCGGAGGTGACTGTTAAAGGCTTTGTTCTCTGGTCTCAATAAAATCGAATAATTGTTCCTTGGTCGGCATCGCTTCGGTGCAGCTGTTGCCGCTGACGTTAATCGCTGCTGCTGCCGAGCCATGCTTGACGCCGTCTTCCAACTCGCCGCCGTTAACCAGGGTCCAAATCAGGCCGCCGGCAAATGAGTCGCCCGAACCAAATGGTTTTTGAACCTCAACGCGGAAGATCCCCTGCTGGAATTTATGGCCGTCACGGCAGTAGACTTTAGAGCCGAACTCACCTGCCTTGATCACCACCACCTGGGTATTGGCACGCAGGAAGCGCTCTGCCGTTGCATCGTCATCCTTGTTGCCCGGGGCCAGCACGGTTTCCATCATGTCGAATTCTTCGCGGTTGCCGATAACGATATCGGACAAGCCTGCTGCGATGCCGTAATAGATAGACGCATCGACATCGGTACGCCATGAGTAAGGGCGGTAGTCGACATCCAGTACCACGAGCGTGTTGCTGCGGCGTGCATGCTCCATCGCAATCAATGTAGCTTCGCGGCTTGGGCTTTCAGACAGCGCCGTTCCCGTGACCACCAACACTTTCGAGCTGGCGATGTACGCTGGGTCGACCTGCTCTGGCTTGATGGTCAAATCAGAGGCTTTGTTACGGTAAATCAATACGGTACAGTCACTCGGCTTCATCTCGGTAAACGCCACTGAAGTGCGCGAGCCCGAATTGTCGGTCATCATGCCGTCTAGGTTGATACCCTGGCCTGACATGTACTGCTTCACGTAGCCGCCGAATGCATCATCAGCGACACAACCGATAAACCCGACTTTGCCGCCAAGTTTGCTCACAGCCACTGCGATGTTAGCCGCCGAGCCGCCGACGAATTTGTTGAAGCCTGAAATGTCTGCCATGTCCGTGTTTGATTCACGGGCGTAGAGGTCTACGCCCGCACGTCCCAACACGATGGCATCCAGCTTGCGGTCTTGCTGAAGTGCAATCTTTGTCATGGTCCGTTCCTATTACTCGTAATCAACCCAAGCTGCGTTTTGGTCTGCTGACTCAACGCACTTCTCACATAGGCGTACGCCTTCGATACCGGCATCGATACCTGGGAACCAAATATCCGCTAGCGCTGCCTGATCGTCGCGGTCTGCCGCGTCGAATGCCAATGCAAAGCGGTGGTATAGGTTTGCCCAAGACTCGAAGTAACCTTCTGCGTGGCCACCGCCAACACGGTTAGCGGCAACACCCGGTGCATCCTGGTGTAGGTAGCCCATGCCGCGCTCTAGAATGCGTGGTGGCTCGCCCTGAATTTCGTAACGCAGCTGGTTTGGCTGCTCGTCCCACCACTCGAGAGAGGCTTTAGAACCCACGATGCGGATCTTCTGCTGGTGCATAGAGCCAGCATTGACTGCAGATGCCCAAAGCGTACCCACAGCACCGCCTTTGAATTCCATCATCACATGGGCGTTATCTTCTAGCGGTGTACGCGACTTGATGAAGCTCTGGCGCATGCAAGACAGGCGGTCGACTTCTAGCCCTGTCATCACTTCACACAGGTAGAAGGCGTGGGTGCCGATATCGCCTAGCACGTAAGTTGGGCCAGAGACTTCTGGGCTTACACGCCACTTAAGGCCTGGATCGTTTAGCTCGTACTCTTCGTTATGGAAGCCGTGGGCGAACTGCATGTTGATCACGCGAACTTCACCTAGGTCGCCACGCTGAACCATTTCACGCGCCTGCTGAACCATTGGGAAACCGCTATAGCCGTACATCACACCGATAACACGGTTATTCTGTGCCGCGATTGTTTTTAGCTCTTCCGCTTCTTCAGTAGTGAAGGTGATTGGCTTTTCACACACCACGTGTAGGTTTGCTTCCAGCGCTGCCTTACAGATTTCGTAGTGGGTAGAGTTCGGTGTGGCGATAGAGACCGCCTGGATACCGTCTTCGCGTTGGGCTTCTTGCTCAAACATCTCTTTGTAGTTGGCGTAGCAACGGTCGCCGTCAAGGCCTAGGTTTTCACCGAAGTCACGGCAACGTGCAGGATCTAGATCGAAAGCACCCGCTACCAGCTTGAACAGACCATCACGCTGTGCGGCATTACGGTGTGAGTAACCGATCTGGCTACCACGGCCGCCGCCTACCATTGCCCAGCGGATTGGTTGGTCAAAATGACGTTCTTCATTAAACATGGTTCACTCCTTGGCAGGTATCACGACTTCACACTGTGATACCTGCGGGTAAATTATTGGAAATATTAAGATTTAAATGTTCGGAATTCGTTTATGTTAGGCACCGGTCTTAAATACCGCTACCCTATACACCGCGCCTCTATACACCGCGTCTCTGGGTCGCTCGGCCTTCTTCCCAATCCGCGACTTTCTTCGCGGTGTGCTCGTTGCGAGTCACTTCAGGTAGCCCTACTTCCCACCAGCAGTCACACTTAGACCATGCCGCTGGTGATACCGGGTCGATATCCACCACAATCACGTAGGTGCGGTCAGCTTCTTTGGCGCGGGCGAATGCTGCATCGAACTCGTCGACAGAGGTCAGCTTCTCGGAAATCGCCCCTTGTGCTTCTGCGTGCTTGGCAAAATCGACGCGGGCCAACTCGCCATCTGGGCGGCGGCAGTCTTCAAGCAGGTTGTTGAATGACTCGTTACCGGTGTTGTTCTGCAGTTTGTTGATAACCGCGAAACCGCCGTTGTCGCACACCACCACAATCATCTTGTGGCCAGTCAAAACCGATGAGTAGATATCTGAGTTCTGGATAAGGTATGAACCGTCACCCACTAGCACTACAACGTCGTTGTCTGGGTTGGCAATTTTCGCGCCCCAGCCGCCGGCAATCTCATAACCCATGCATGAGTAACCGAAGTCGATATCAAACTTACCGATCTGGTAGTTCTGCCAGTTCATCGATAGCTCGGCAGGTAGGCCACCCGCAGCAGTCAGTACGGTGTCGCCCTTTTCCATCGACTTGTTGAGCTTGCCGATCACTTCCGCGTAAGAGGACATGCCCGGTAGCAGGTCGCCTTCTTGAGGGTGGGTACGGCGGTGAACCAACTCTTTCCACTCATCCGCTTCGGCTTTGGCTTTGGCCGACCACTCATCGCCTGAGCGCCAGTCGCCAAGTAGGGCTGACAGCTTGGTCATGGATGTTTTGGCATCGCCCAGCACTGGGTAAGACATGTGCTTGATGGCATCGAATTTCGCTACGTTGATACTGACCAGTTTCATCTCTGGGTTCTTGAAGACCGTCCAAGAACCGGTGGTGAAATCTTGCAGGCGGGTACCAATTGCCAGCACCACGTCTGCTTCGTTAGCCATGTGGTTGGCAGAATCAGAACCGGTAACACCGATTGGGCCGGCGTTCAGCGGGTTGTCCTGCAGCATAGTGGCGCGACCGGCAATGGTCTCGACCACCGGAATGTTGTGCTTACCTGCAAAGTCAGCCAACTCGTCAGTCGCCAGTGAGTAGTGAACACCGCCACCAGAGATGATCAGTGGCTTCTTGGCTTGCATCAGGATTTCTTTCGCTTCTTCCAGAACAACCATTTCAGGCTCTGGACGGCGGATACGGTGTACTTTTTCGGCAAAGAATACTTCAGGGAAATCGTAAGCCACACCCTGGATATCTTGCGGCAGGCCAAGGAATACAGGGCCACAAGTAGCAGGGTCTAGCATGGTATCAAGCGCTTGAGGCAGTGTGTGCATTAGCTGGGATGGCGACAGAACGCGGTCCCAGTAGCGCGTTAGCGGCTTGAAGGCATCGTTAGATGTCACAGACGGATCTTCGAAGTTCTCCGGCTGCTGCAAAACTGGATCTGGCAGGCGGCTAACATAGGCGTCACCAGAGATAAGTAGAAGAGGTAGACGGTTAGTGTGCGCGATACCGGCAGCCGTTACCATGTTGGTCGCACCTGGGCCGATAGAGCTGGTTGCAATACCGATTCGGCGACGTTGGTTAGCTTTCGCGTACGCAATGGCCGCTGTTGCCATCGACTGTTCGTTCTGACCGCGCCAGGTTGGGATTTTATCTTCAATATTCTTTAGCTGCTGGCCAAAGCACGTCACGTTACCGTGACCGAAAATCGCAAAGGCGGCACCAAAAAGTTGTTCTTTCTTTCCATCAATTTCAATCATTTGTGCTGCAAGGTACTTAGCAAGCGCTTCAGCAACAGTCAGGCGTACAGTTTTCATTGTCTTCCTCGATATTCAGTACCCGATGGGGCATCCCTACCCCGACCACACCTCCCAGTTGGTTCGGCCGGGGATACATTAGGGGGCTAGTAGCCCCCTAGGGGTTCTTGGTTACAGGCCGTACTTGTTCGCGTAGCCAGTGATATTCTCGTAGGCAGTTTTTGCGTAAGTCAGTGGGTGCGCTTTCGCCGGATCCTGCTCCGCTTCAACCAGTAGCCAGCCTTTGTAGTCACGCTCTTTCAGTGCAGCGAAAACGTCGTCGTAATCAACATCGCCAGTGCCAGGAACGGTGAATACACCATCAAGAACTGCGTTAAGGAATGATTTGTCTGCATCGCGAGCGGCCTTCATAACGTCTAGACGTAGGTCTTTAAAGTGCATGTGGCCGATGCGGTGGCCCCAGCGCTTGATCATAGTGACAGGATTGCCGCCGCCGTATGTGATGTGGCCAGTGTCTAGCGTTAGGTGAACCGCGTCGCCAGTTAGCTCCATCATGATGTTGATGTCATCTTCGGTTTCACAGATGGTGCCCACGTGGTGGTGGAAAGACAGCTTGATGTCGTGCTCGTTAAGCAGGTACTCAGCAACAGTCGTTAGCTTCTCACAGTATGTTTTCCACTCATCCATAGTCAGGATGACGCGCTGAGAAAGAGGAGTATTGATGTCGCCGTGAACCGTGTTGCTCACTTCACCGAATACCATCGCTTTACAGCCTGCCGCTTTGAGCAGCTTGATGTGATCTTGCATCGCCGCAATTTCTTCTTCCGCCGTCAGCGTCATCAAGTTACCGCTGTACCAGCCTGAAGCCAGAACCAGGCCGTGTTTTTCTAGAAGAGGAATAAGCACTTCTGGCTCACGTGGGTATTTGGTACCTAGCTCAGTACCAGTAAAGCCCGCTTCAGCCATTTCACTCAAACATGTTTCCAATGGGATCTCGCCACCCAGTTCAGGCATATCATCGTTAGTCCAAGTCAGTGGGCTGATTCCGTATTGCACATTGCTCATGTTTGTTCTCCAACAATAACTTAAATAAAAAATTAAACGTGATGAGATAATTTGCGAACGCTTTGGATTATGCTTTTTTCACATCCAGATAAAGAGCCTCGTGCCCTTCACCGTTCGCTCAACTTGGAAATCACTATAACCAAAAAAAACAAAATGAAAAATATTTTTCGATCATTGAAAAGCATTTAATTTTTTTGAAAAAATCGGAAAGAACCCAGTAATAACGCGGCCTTTGGCGGTTTTATGAGCAAGATCACAAACCAATAATATCCAATTAAAACAGAATCTTATACGCAATTATGTTTTTGGAAAATATTTTTCTTAATTTGATCAAGATATCATTTACGAATAAAAACCCTCTTTGGGTCTGGTCGAATCAAGATGAACTCAATATGATAAAACCATCACCTTATGAAAAAATATTTTCAAAGCGACATATAACTACTACAGATAAAAGGGTGAAATAAACCAGCCGATACCCATACCCTACAGTGATCAGCGTATCGGACCGCTACCCAGCTCATGCTTATTCGATGGTTGAGTGAGAGAAGGGGGAATAAATCAAGGAGCAACACATGTCACCCACAACCGCGGCCGAGGCCCGAAAACATAATTTTGCTTACATTATTCGAATTTGTTGTATCGCAGCCCTAGGGGGAATTTTATTAGGTTATGATACCGCTGTTATTTCAGGCGCTATTGGTCCTATCAGAGAACACTTTGGCTTAACCCCGGCACAAACCGGTTGGGCAGTATCAAGTGTTGTTCTAGGTAGTATTATCGGTGCTGTCAGCGCCGGTTGGTCCGCTTTAAAATACGGACGTCGTAACACCCTCTTCATCGCCGCCATCCTCTTTATGATCTCCGCCATTGGTTCTGCACTGGCAACCACCTTCTCGTTCTACGTCATACTTCGCATCGTTGGTGGTGTCGCAGTAGGCTTGGCCTGTGTGGTTTCACCTATGTATATGTCGGAAGTGGCACCGAAAGATTTCCGTGGCCGTGCCGTGAGTATGTTCCAGCAGTCTGCGGTAGTCGGCCAGACCGGTGTGTTCTATGTTAACTACTTGATTGCCAAAGGCATGAGTGAAGCCTGGCTGGTTGATATGGGCTGGCGCTGGATGCTGGGCTCAGAGGTGATCCCTGCTGCGCTGTTTGCCGGCCTGTTGTTCCTGATCCCTGAGTCGCCACGTTGGTTGGTACTTAAAGGCAAAATCGATCAAGCCAAAGACACCCTGTCGCGTATCTCCAACCCGAAACATGCTGACCAGCTGATCGGCGAGATCCAAGCGTCACTGGCTGATTCCAATCAGCCGGGCAAAAAACAAGTTAGCCTGCGCTCACCGCTTCTGTTCGCTATCTTGGTGATCGGTACCTTTGTCGCTGCCGCCCAGCAGCTAACCGGTATCAACGTCATCATGTACTACACGCCGGAAATCCTACGCCCAATCACGGGAAGTACGGAGAATGCCCTGTTCCAGACTACCTTCGTCGGTGTTGTCTTCATTCTGGGTAACGCCTTGGGGATGTACCTGATTGACAAAGTCGGCCGCCTGCCACTGATGAAGTACGGTACCTTTGGCTGTGCGGTAGGTATGACGGTAGTTGGTTTTGTCCTTTACACCGGCACTGAAGGCTACGCAGCCCTGTTTGCGCTGTGTCTGTACGTTGTATCGTACGCGACCTCTTGGGGTTGTGCGTGCTGGACCATGATTTCTGAAATCTTCCCGAACAGCATCCGCTCCCGTGCGATGGCTATCGCGGTAGGTGCCCAGTGGTTCACCGGCTTCCTGGTAACCCAGTCGTTCCCAATGCTGAACGAAAATGCCTTCCTGAAAGAGCACTTCAACGGCGCCTTCAGCTTCTGGTTGTTCGCAGTGCTGTCGCTAATCTGTATGTTTGTGGTGGTCAAATATGTACCGGAAACCAAAGGCGTCAGCTTGGAGAAAATGGAAGAAGCCATGGCGAAGAAACTTGGCAAGAAAGTCACTGCGACTACTGGAGCCGAGGCCAACGCCAACGCCTAGTCCACTCGCTCCACCCGATTCCAATTGCTCCACATTTGGATGACAAACAGGCTTACCGAGAGGTAAGCCTGTTTTTTTATTGCGGGAGCTTCAGTTTGCAGGGGGGAGCTTTTTGCAAGGATTTAGCTTTGCAGCATCACTTGAATATCCGGCGCTTTGTTGAGGCACGCTTTGACCAGCTCCGACAGCTGCGGTGCCAGCCCTTCCCGCTTGTAATACATGTAGAGCGGCAAGACCAAGTTCACTTCATCAATCGGCACACAGACACAGTTATCCTGGGCAATAAACTTGATGCACTTAGGAGCAATGGAGATCCCCAACCCCGAAGAGACAGAGGTCACCAGATGGCGCATGTTATCCGGGTGGCAGTTGATATTAGGCGAGAAGCCATTTTCCTGGCAAAGCAACAAGATATGCTCATACATCTCGGTCCACTCATTGGGCCTAAACAGGATAAACCGCTCGTTACGAAGCTCACTCAGCGTCAACGTCTTGCGCTCGGCCAGCGGGTGGTTGAGCGGCAAAATCGCCATTAGCCGGTCGAAGTAGATCTTCTCTACCATAAACTGCTTACCGTCCAGCTTTGGCTGGCGGCGGGAAAAGGCGATATCAATCTTGTGCTCGGTTAATGCCTGATACTGCTCATCAGCAGTCATTTCAAACAGGTTAGTCTGAATGTTGGGGTTTGAGGCCATAAAGCTGCTCAGCAAGTGCGGTAGGAAAAATGAGCAAGCCGTCGCCAAATAGCCGATATTGATCTGGCACTCCCCTTGTTCGGTGGTCTGTCCCACCAGCGATTTTACCCTCTGGTCATTGGCAATAATATTCAGCGCTTCAGGTAGCAGTGCTTCACCAGCCTTCGTGAGCTCAACCTGATGGGTTGTGCGTTGAAACAGCTTCACACCCAGTTCATTTTCCAGCTCGGACACATGGCGCGACACCGTTGGCTGTACCGTATGCAACTCCCGTGCAGCAGCGGAAAAATTCTTTAATTTCGCAACGGTTATGAAAGTTCTGAGTGTTTTTATATCCATCCAACTGCCCATTCGTCATTTGTATTATTGTTATACATTAATATTATTTCCACGAATTAGTAAGGGTCTCTATAGTGAAACGTGTATCAGGTCTCATGCTTTTTACCCGCATGGTTACTTGCTCCAAAACAACTACAAAAGGGATGAGACATCTCAATGTTGCCTTATAACACCTTTGCCCTATCACAATAGGAACCTACAAATATGGATATCGATATTCTTGTCGTACTCGTGTACTTCGTCTTTTTGATGAGCCTTGGCTGGGTCTTCCGCTCTGCAGCCGCCAATACCAGTGAATACTTCCGCGGAGGCGGCCGGATGCTATGGTGGATGGTTGGCTCCAGCGCGTTCATGATGGCCCTGAGCGCCATGACCTTTACCGGCCTGATGGGCAAAGCGTTAACTAGCGGCATGTCAGTGGGTGTGGTCTTTATTGCCAACGCCCTCGGCTATTTCTGTAACTACCTCTTCTTTGCCGCCAAAGCGCGCCAAATGCGTGTGATAAGCCCACTGCAAGGTGTGAGACTGCGCCTGGGTAAAGTGAACGAGCAGGTTTTCACCTGGGCCAACGTGCCACTCAGCGTCCTGCAGGCGGCTATCTGGCTAAACGGTCTAGCCGTATTTACCAGTGCCGTTGTCGGGGTACCGCTTGAGCAAACCATCATCGGTGCCGGCCTGGTTGTGCTGTTCATGTCACTGGTTGGCGGCAGCTGGGCGGTTATCGCATCAGACTTTATGCAGATGATCATTATTACCGTGATGACCTTCGTAGCGGCTATGGTGGCGATTTGGAAATCGGGCGGTGTTGGTAACCTGATGGAAGTCGGTCTACCAACCCAGCAGCTTATCGGTGACGGCTACAGCTACACCTACCTGTTCGTTGGCTGGTTTGTCTGTATCTTCATCAAGCAGTTCTTCAGCACCAACAACATGGTTGACTCTTACCGCTTCATTGCCTCGAAAGATACCAAGAACGCCCGTAAGGCAGCCCTTCTTGCCTGCTCGCTGATGATCCTCGGCCCAATGATCTGGTTCCTGCCAGCCTGGTTTGTTGCCGGCAACTACCCGGATGTGGCGACTTGGGGCTTGGAGGGTCTGGGCGACAAGGTAGCCGATGCGACTTACTACATCTTTGTCAGCCGTGAAATGCCAGTCGGTATGGTTGGCCTAATGCTGGCGGCCATGTTCGCAGCTACCATGTCTTCAATGGACTCTGCCCTGAACCGTAACGCCGGTATCATCCTGAAAAGTGTTTACGAGCCTTACTTCTGTAAAGACTTCTCTGAAAAGCACCTGATGATGGCAAGTAAAGTCCTAACTGCGGTATTTGGTGTGGTGATCATCGTAACCGGTCTGTTCCTGACCTCGCTAAAAGAGTTCGGCCTGTTTGACCTGATGATGCTGGTCGGTACATTGGTTGGCTTCCCGGTGCTTATTCCTTCCATCATGTGTTTCTTTATCCGCAAGACACCGGACTGGTCAGGCTGGGGCACAATCCTTGTCGGTATGGGCGTGTCAGCCATCATCGCCTTCGGTATCACACCACAAGCCATTGAAGCGGTTCTGGGCCTAAATGCACCAATCAGCGCCCGTGAGTTTGCCGAAATGAAGTCTGTCACCCTGGGAGTGATCGGCCACATGTCTATTACCCTGCCATTCTTTGTCCTATCGCGCTTCTTCTACAAGGAGCCATCACCAGAGCGTGCAGCGGAAATCAACAAGTTCTTCAACAACATCGATACTGAAGTGGTAGTTGAAGATACAGAAGCGAGCATCCGCATGGATAACAAACAGCACGACATGCTGGGCAAGATGCTGCTAACGGCAGCGGTATTCCTTGCCTCACTGGCCCTTGTGCCTAACCCATTTTGGGGCCGCGCACTGTTCCTATTGGTTGCCTCGATTGTCGGCTTTATCGGCTTCCTGCTACTGCGCTCCAAGCGCAAGCTAGATGAAGCAACCAATGCCAAGCTGGCAACCAACTAAACGGCTCGCCAAATTATTTTCGAAAAGCCAATAGCTTGAACAACCATTTATTTTGAACTACTTGAGATAGGAGCACCTTGCTCCTATCTCTTTTCGGGAGACAAACATGTCAGTACAACAACGTTTTGGGGGCGAGCTCAGCGAAGAAGAATTCAAAAAATTCACGCTCTACACCACCCAAAGCAACAACTTCGAGGATGACAATACCCGTGCCCAAATCCTCGGCTTCCAAAACGAAGGGGTACGCATTGCCCCGGGCGCTATCGTCCGCATCGGCGACAACCAAATTGCCAAGAACAGTTATATCGGCCTGTATAGCTACATCAACGGCGACGTCTCCATCGGCGAGAACGTGTTGATTGGCCCGCATGTCTCTATCGTGGCATCCAATCACTTATTCGACCCCGCTTCCGGCCACTTCAGCGACCGCACCTGCCTGGAAAAAGGCAAAGTTATTATCGAAGACGGCGTTTGGCTGACATCCGGTGTGGTGATCACGCCTGGTGTCACCGTTGGCAAGTCAGCCTTGGTCTGCGCCAACGCAGTCGTTACCCGTGATGTCGCCCCTCATGCGATTGTGGCTGGCTCTCCTGCCAAACAGATCGGTGAGATAAATCCGCAAAGCGGCGAATATATTTGGTACAACAAGGAGGTGTAATATGTTGTCTCTACGCCGAACCCATGATTTTCAAAAGTTTGTGACCCCGGAGCAAAACAAACCAACCCGGGTTAACCCACCAAGCTTCAACTGGCCGCAATCGGACTACCAAGCCACCTACAATATCGAACTGGAGCATGTCGAAAAGCAGCTGCAATGGCGCTGGGAGAATGTCAGCTCGCCATTTCGCCTGCCGTTCCTATTGTCCTCTGGCCAATACCGCTGGCGGGTACAGGATACCTGCAACAACACCTCGCAGTGGATGACGTTTGCCATTGATAGCCAGACCGAAAAATACCTGCCGCCAAGTGCCAAGGAGCTGTTCGAGTTGTGCAGCAAGCACCAGCAGTTTTTAATGTATTTTGACCAGGATATCCCGAGCGTTCGTGATTTTTCAGCCCAGTCTTATCAGAAATTCCAAAACACTGCGAAGCTAGTTGATATTGATGCCATCAGCTACCCGACACATTACCGCCGTGGCCAGGAAGAAGGAAAGCGCACCGCCATTGCCAACGTGCGCAACTGGATTGATCGCGATTTGATGGCCCTGACCCTGCTCTACAAAATCTGGGGTGAGGAAGAAAATGGTGAGTTGGCGGTACAGCTGTTGTTACGACTGGCGGAATGGAGCCCGGAAGGCCCGGCTTCACTATTGCGCCCTTGCACCTGGGGCGACGAGGTCGGCCTATCCCTAGCCCGCAACCTGTATCTCGCTTATCACTGGCTGGCGCCGCTGCTGACCGACAGCGAAAAAGACTTTATCAAACCGATGCTGGTTCGTATTGCCTATCAAATGGAACAACGCCTAGAGCAAGATCAATTCAAGCAGTTCCCGGGCCATTCACACACTTCCCGTTTGCCTGCTTATCTTGGGGTTGCAGCACTGGCACTCCATAAAGAATATGATGAGCAGGTGTGCGAGCGCTGGCTCAACTACGCCCTGATGATCTACCAGAGTGTATTGCCATTTTATGGCGGCGAAGACGGCAGCTGGGCTGAAGGGCCATTCTACTCATCGTCTTACAGCAAGTGGCACCACCCTTTCTTCCTTTCGGTTGAACGGCTAAGCGGGTTCTCTTTCTATGACCACCCGTTTTACAAAAACTACTGCCAGTTTGCGATGGACTTTGTGGCACCCGAACAAGATATCCACCCGTTCGGTGATGGCTTCTGGTGCAAGCGCGATGGCCGCGAGTGGCCGGGCTTTTTTGCCCAGAACCCGCTGCGGATCTACGCCGAGCGTTTCGGTGACGAACACGCCCGTAAAACCTGCAAGGAACTAGAAGCGAAAATCGAGGTGTTCCACCTGCATTTGCTGGATGTCGTCCCAACGGTTAAGCAGCTGGCCTTTGCAGAGAATAAAACGCCAACAACTCAGCCTCAGGTACAAACCACAGCCCATTACGATACGGTCTATAGCCAATACTATGCCTTTGCCGGGCTTGGCAAAATGCAAACCAATGAACTGGCGCTTTACTACCGGGCTAGCCAATTTGGCAACAGCTCCCACCGTCATGCCGACCAGGGAAATATTGCCTTGTTTGATGACGGAGAAAGCATCCTGACCCCAAGCGGCAGCTACGGCTATCGATTTGGCAGCGGCCACCACAGCCAGTGGACCCGCACCACCCAGGCCCACAACTTACCGCTTTTTGGCGAGGATATGGGTAAAGGCCAAATCCTTGATAACGAGGCTGCGACTGCCAAGGTACTGCGCCAGGAGCAAGGCATGGGTTGGAGCCTAGTTCAGCTCGAGCTGGCACTTGCCTACGAGGGCACCCGCCGCTTCACCCGTACCCTTGTGATGGTGGACGGCAAGGGAGTACTGATCTGCGATCAGATCTCGCTGCACGAGGCGCAGACAGTCCAATGGCGGTTGCATTCCCCACTCGATGTATTCGCTGATGGCCAGCACGTTAACCTCGCAGGACAAGGCCGTAATTATCAAGTTAGCTTGCCAAGCCATGACCAAATCAGCCCACAGCTATCTTTTGGCTATAACAATGATACCTCCCACGATGAAAAAGTGATCTCCGATGCCAGTAAGCACATGTACCACCTAGAGTGGACGTTACAAGAGCAAAAAGAGCACCTGATTATTTCTTGCTGTGAGAAGCAGCCTATCGCCCATCAGCTCGGTAGCAACCAAACGCTGACAATATTCACCAGAGAAGACACCATTATCATCGACTTCAATAACGACAGTGTGAATATCCAACAAGCTGAGGAGAAAGTCGCGGTTGGCTAAGGTTTAGTTTACACAAAGAGAAAACCCCACCAGATTTTCATCCGGTGGGGTTATTACTGTGTAGCCAGCACTATGATCATGGCTCCTAATTTTTCTAGATACAATGACTTATTTCCCTATAGCGGAGCATTACCCAACTTGCTTGGGACTGGATAATAAGGGCTCACAAGCCAAAAATTATTTGTAGCAAACGTTATTATCGCAACGAGACCTGCGGACAAACAGCTTAGAGATCGCCTGCCGATGCTTGGCAAAGAACAGGTAGGCCCTGTCGGCAATGGGCTTGACCCACCACCAGCGCAGAAACGCAACCCGCCACTTTTTTCCCACCAAACGCCAAGCATGATAAGTGACATCCAGGCCATATAATGGCTTGCCATCAAGCTCGCCATGAAGGATTTTCATCGCGGCTGTTGGGTCTATCTGCGGAAATCGCTCGATAAAACCGGGCTGATGGATGTCTTCAAGCAGAATCGCACTGTCAGCATCATACCGTTTCAGCGCCGCCATTTCTCTTGCACATAATGGGCACGAACCATCATAAAATACGATTAACATAGTTATCTCTTTAGCTTCGGTATAAGACTATACGTGCGAGTATGACGAACCGATCTCTGCGCGTGAATCGGCTCCCACTACAAACAGCAAACGATTGCCACGCGGCATGTTGATACCTAGAATGCATGCGCCTTCTCTCAACAGTCCGCTAAGTCACAATGAAAACCAGAATATCGATCATTACTTCCGCCCTGCTACTGGCAGGCTGTTCAACCGTTGCCGAACCCCAAGCCGAATCTCAGTATAATGCCAGCCTGATCATTACCAATGGCCAGGTGTTAACCATCAACGATGAAAAAGATGTGATAGAAAATGGTGTTATCGTCATCGAAAACGACACCATCGTCGCTGTCGGTGATGCAAGCTTACTGAGCCGATATCAGGCTCCCAAGGTTATCGATGCCGAAGACGGCATTGTCATGCCGGGGATGATCAACACCCATAACCACCTGCCTATGATCGCGTTCCGCGGCTTGGGTGAAGAAGGGATCGAAAACCGTCTGTTTGCCTATTTCTTCCCACTGGAAAAAGAGAAGCTAAGCCGCGATTTGATTTATCAGGCGACCAAACTGGGGGCGGTTGATCTGGCCCAGAGCGGTGTAACCACCTATGCCGACATGTACTACCACGTTGATGACATGGCCCGTGCCACCAAAGAAGTCGGCCTCCGTGCGGTACTCGGTGAAACTGTGATTAAATTCCCGGTGGTCGATGCCCCCGAACCATATGGCGGTATTGAGTACGCCACCCAATTTATCGAAGAGTACCAGAACGATCCGCTGATCACCCCAGCCTTCGCGCCACATGCGGTCTATACCGTCTCGAAAGAGAAGCTGCAGGAAATCAACCGTCTGTCTGCCAAGCTGGATGCACCTGTGCTGATCCACGTTGCCGAATTCGGCAATGAGGCCGAGCGTATCGAAGGCAATGACCAGCAACTCAGTCCGGTGGCCTGGCTGAAGGAAATCGGCGTACTGGATAACCGCATGGTGCTGGCCCACGGTATCCACCTTGATCAAAATGACATTGATCTCATCAAAGAAGCAGGAGCCAGCGTAGCGCACAACCCGATGGCCAATGCCAAGGGAGCGACCGGCATTGCCCCGGCATGGGAAATGTATCGCCAGGGATTGCGCTTGGGACTGGGCACCGACGGGCCGATGAGCTCGAACCAGGTCGATCTGTGGCGCACCTTGAGTTACACCGCCAACATGCAGCGCCTCAAGCATAACGACCGCACCATTATGATCCCAGAGCAAGTGATTGAGCTGTCCACCATCGGTGGCGCAAGGGCACTTCACATGGAAGACCAAATCGGTTCGCTGGAAGTCGGCAAGAAAGCCGATATCATCATTATCGAGACCCAATCGCCGAATATGATGCCGAATTACAACCCGTATGCGACTTTGGTGTACCAAGCCAACCCAGGCAATGTCAGCACGACTATCGTCAATGGCGACATCGTGATGGAGCAGCGGGAAATCAAAAACATTGATATGGCTGAAATGCAGCAGGCTGTACGGACCATTGAAGCCGATATTGCCGAGTTCGCCAAAGAGCTATCGAAAAAGGCAATCAAGTCAAAGAGCTTGATGAATTAAACCACGGCAATAGTAGCATCTAACACTTGTAGGTCAGCGTCTTTGACGCTGGCCGAACTGTTGGCGTCAGCACGATAACTACATAATGGTTTCATATAGCCTATCGAGATCATCCTCAAGCACAATCAATTGCCGCTCTTCCTCTGCCGACAAGCTCTCTTTTTCCAGCAGCCTGTCGATTTGCTGTTGAAGGCTATCGATATTGTCATCGAGATACTTGATATCCAGCCATCCTTCCCAGACATCTGGTGATATCTGCAATGATTTCGGCAAGCGGCCATCAACACATTTGTCTAACTGCGCCAATGTCACAGGAGATATCTCCGCCATACACAGGTTTGCGTTCATGGTGTAGTGCTGTTGAAGCAGCTCTGAATCAAACCCTGCGTAGGATGAAAACTCATTGAAAACATCCGCTGTTTTCGCATTCTCAACAAATTGCGACACGAGGTTGGAAGACGTTGCCGGTGCACTGAGGTGAAGCAAAAAAAGAGAAAGGAGTAGGCGGTGCTTCATAAAGAGTTGCCCTTAAGCCAATAATAAACAAATTCCATGACAGCGACACTCAAGCGTTCGATGAATGGGTCGGGATATTCAAAAAAACACACGTTACACAAATTAGGTAGGGCTTAGAATCCCCTTATTGTAAGTAATTATAATCCTTTAATATTTCCACAATAGGCATACAAAAAGCCTACAGCATCAGCTGCGTGCTTAAAGCCAACCGCTTTCCTTGCCAGCGAAAACTAGCCAAGCAGCTTAGTGCAAAACGTGTAGAGACTCATTGCCGCCATCATGTTGATACAGAGTGGGTTATAGGCCGATTAAACAGCAGGATAAAGTCACAATTTCGCCACCACATGAGATAAAACGCCACTAAGAGCGACAATCCTTGCGCCAGCCTAGTGGAAAATATCGAATACTGTGATCCCGGACCAATCATTAATGACCAATCTATCAAAAGTGATAACTGCATCTCTATCAGCCCAGATCTTGATATGCCATGATGTTTTCAAGTTACATAGCTTTATAAGCTGGAAAGGAGAAACGTATGGGATTTGTTATTTTTTCACTCAGTACTCTGATCTCTGGAGCGGTTTGCTTCATCCACTACAACTTCGGCAACCAGAACTAATCTGTTTTGCCGCAAATTAAATCCTGATAGTCGATATCTCTCAAATTCAACGCATCCGAAAAACCGCAGTGCAGACGCTGATTGTCGAAGCCGCGTTAAACCTTGAACGACTAAAAGCAACAGGCTTCGATATTCGAAGCCTGTTGCTTAACGTCTAAGAACCACCAATGGGGTAAGAAGTCTACGCGTTATCTATTTTGCAGGATAAACACCTGGTAGCCGAACTGCTCGAACCCCTGGTGATAGATATCCAATTCGGCCTGGATATCCTTGATCGCCTGCGACTCGGCCATGCTCTCTTTGAGCTCATTAACCCGTTTCTGGAGTGGCAAGAAATACGCCTGCCATGCCTCGTCGCTCAGGGTAAAGCTCTCAAGCACTTGGTAGCCTGCAGCCTGCGCCTGTTTGATACGCTCTTCAACCGTGGTCATGTCCGGGTATTCCTTATTCCAGAACGCCTGCCTTTGTGCACTTGGGTTGTCGCTATGCCATACCAGATCACTCAGCACCAGTACCCCCCCGCTTTTCAGTAAGCGCCGCCACTGCTTGAGGGCGTTGTTGACCCCCATGATATAGGCGCAGCCCTCGGCCCAGATCACCTCGAAGCTGGCATCAGCAAATGGCAAATCGGTCATGCTGGCACACTGGGTAATCACCTTCCCTTCGACACCCGCCTCATCCACGCGCTCTCGCAGCCTGCTAAGGGCGTCTTCATGGTTGTCGACCGCAGTGATCACCGCATCGGACTGGTTCGCAAGCACTGTCGTTGCAATGCCCTGACCACACCCGATCTCCAAGATTGTCTGTGGCACAGTTGGCAGCAGGTTGAAGGCTTTGATGGTTTCGGCCTCCAAGCCCGGTCCCCAGCGATCCAGGCTTTCAAATATCGTGTTGAAGTCCGCCATATATTGTTCGTGTGTATTCATGTCTTTTGATAACCACTTCAGTCTCAGGGCCTGCTTCTCATCAAAGCCCTGTTTCATTAACCAATCCAAATGTGCATCAGGGGCAGCCTGCTCCAACGACTGATGCCATGCTGTCAGCTCAGATTCACCCAGCATCGCCGCCAACAAATCACGAGACTGTTGTTTGTGGGCAATCTCTTCTTCTAGCTGGTGCATGCGGTTTAGCAATAGTTCGCGGTCAACCTTGGCCTCGAGGCAGGCCTGGCACTCTTTGAGCGTCAGCCCACCAGCCTGCAACTGTTGCAACAGTTTTAAGCGTTGCAGATCCCGCTCGCTATAACTACGGTAACCGTTGTCGAGCCGCTTACCGGCAATCAAGCCCAGCTTCTCGTAGTACAGCAAGGTGGAGCGCGACAGCCCCACTTGCTCTGCTAATTCTGAAATCCGATACATGGCCAAGCCCTATGCAATGAAGTCGTCACCTTAAACTATGAAGCTATGGACAGGTCAACAGTCAAACAATCAACGTTGTTTCTTCAGCATCTCTAATAGCCAAAGCCAAACCCGTTTGCCGAGCTTTCCCGCTCCATCTCTATCACAAAAGCATCATGGCCATACTGGTACTGCTGCCTAAATTCATTGCCATGTGGCAACCCGTCGCAGATACCGAAATAGTTTTGGCCTGACTTGCCCAGTTGCCACGCCTTGTCGACGTCACAGTATTCAGCGCGGCCCATTTCATAACCGACGCTGTATTTTTGTTGCGCTGCCAATAAGTCGCCGTTTGCCAACGAAGAGAGATCCCTCACCCGGTGGCCCTTGAGCGCATCTTGCTCGCCCAGCGACTGCCAGTCGTTGGCCGCGACATAGCTATCGACGTAATTGGTACTGCATGCACTTAGAGCCAGCACCATGAAAGGGCCAGCCAGTGCTCGTATCAGATTTTTGTTATGCATTGATGTTTATCCAAACAAGAAATGTCAGCAATGGATAATTATGGCACAGGCCAATAGTGTTTTTATATCAATCAATAAGACGTATTCGAGCAGTACTCTTAGTAACGTTTGTGCCAATGCAGGAAGGGGAAGCAGGAAAGAACAACAATAAACTGCCGGTGGGCTACCGGCAGTGAATGAACAATGTTACTGCGCAAAAATCAGCAACGGGGCAATCATCGACAATGACAGGGCCATGGCGAAAATCAGTGCAAACGTCATTTTAAAATTCATTATTGTGTACTTCCTTATGAGGCGGGTGATAGCGCACCAAAAACAAAACTTTTAAATACATGTTATAGCAATGCGCCCCATAAAGATATATTTCAAATGATACTTAATACTATCTTGCAGGCCAAATCTCAGTCGTGCCTAGCTCCGAGCCTTGTCATAACTTAAGATAGTGGTACCTCATTACAACGGACCCCAGAATGAAAATTGATTTGACCAAGATGGTGACTGAAAGCCGCAACAGTGCCAGTGCCGAGATTGATACACTATCAACCATCGATATGCTAAGCGTCATCAATCAGGAAGATCAGAAAGTCGCGCTAGCCGTCGAAGCGGTACTTCCTGATATCGCCCGGGCGGTCGATGCCATTGCCGATGCCTTTATGCAAGGCGGCAGGCTCATCTACAGTGGCGCAGGTACTTCTGGGCGCCTCGGTATTCTGGATGCGAGTGAGTGCCCACCCACTTTCGGCAGCAAGCCAGAACAAGTGGTAGGGCTTATTGCCGGTGGCCATAAAGCCATTCTCAAAGCCGTTGAAAATGCCGAGGACAACCGTGAAATAGGGGCTGGCGATCTGCAAGCACTGGATTTCAGCAGCAAAGATGTCTTGGTCGGTATTGCCGCCAGTGGCCGGACACCCTATGTACTTGGCGCGATGGACTATGCCAAGTCCGTTGGCGCAACCGTGGCGTGTATCAGCTGCAACCCGCAGAGCCCGATGAGCCAAGCTGCCGATATCGCTATCACCCCGGTTGTTGGGCCTGAAATCGTCACCGGATCATCACGCCTGAAAGCAGGCACAGCACAGAAACTGATCCTCAACATGCTAACCACCGGCGCGATGATCAAAACCGGCAAGGTCTATGGCAACTTGATGGTAGATGTCGAAGCCACCAACGCCAAGCTGGTCGAGCGGCAGAAGAATATTGTGATGGCGGCTGCAGAGTGCAGCCGAGAAGAAGCTATTGACGCACTTGCGGCCTGCAACGGCCACTGCAAGACAGCGATTGTCATGCTGTTGGCTGGCGTCGATGCCTGCCAAGCCGCTTCACTACTGGATGAAAACCAAGGTTTTACCCGTAAAGCGATCAGTAACAAGTAATACAGAGATAAAGCTCAGCCGAGGTGACTTGGTGAAATTGGAAGGGCAGAAATAAAAATGCCCAGCCGAGGCTGAGCGAAATTTGCGAGTGTCCAAATCTAGACACAATTAGCGAGTCAAATTCTAGCAAGTAGATACAGATAAGTAGTGTATCTGTATCCATCATAGCCATAGCTTCCTTAACCAAAACTGGCACAACTACATTAATATTAGCTCAACTCTCACTTTTGAGACGACTCTTGCTTCACCACGCTGACAACCATTGACTGCACGGATAAAAGCGTGCCCTAAACCATGTAAAACATATAAACACGTCAGTTACCTGCCTCTAGTAACACTGTATGACTTTGTACCGACCCATTGAGCTCCTGCCGCCTCATCGCTACAATCCGCCCAAACCAATAAAACAGTGTATTTTATGAGAAAACTGATCCCAGTTATTGTTCTTCTGTGCCCAATGTATAGCTATGCCACAGGCCAAACAATCAACCATGAAATAGGGGTGCGCTTCGGCGGGGGCACGATGACAAGCCGTAACTATAGTGACATCGATGCTGGCTTGACCTTCGAGCTCGGTTATAACTACCACTTCAACCCGTATTTCTCTCTCGACACCGGCTACTTTGCCAACAGCGGCGGACTGAGCTATATCGGCTCGCTTGGCCTAACCCATTCCATTTCAAGCTATAGCGGCGGGTTATTGGGAATTAAAGCAGAATATCCGCTAACACGCTTTACCAATATCTATGCCCGAGGCGGCATTAACTACGCCGCCGTTGAGATTGATACCCGCAAGAGTAAGGATAACTGGCACACCCGTACCGAACGTGGATTCTCTCCGTATATTGCCCTCGGCACCGAACTCGCCCTTGGCAAGCATTTCGGTATCAGCGCAGAGTACCAGCGTATCGAACTGCCCCGTAGCATTAGCAGCAATCATTACTTGATGGGAATTAATTTTAAGTTTTAACAACATATTGCTTGAAGTTAAGACTTTACCAGTTAGTTCATTCGAATTTTTTGAACGATAAGCTCAAGTTAGCCTGATGTTGTTCTTAACCAAAGCTGCCTATTCTGTACCCAACAACACAGTACAGTTACCCGACACTAGGGTTTGCCGACAGATTCGAGGACAGCATCATGAACACATTAATCAACAAAACACTCTCGTCATCAGCCAGTTTCGCCCCTCTTGCTTTGCGCGTTCCGGCAGGGATCATTTTCATGGCCCACGGTGCCCAGAAACTTTTCGGCTGGTTTGGCGGTTACGGCCTTGAGGGCACTGGTCAATGGATGGCCTCCATTGGTCTAGAGCCCGGCTTTGTAATGGCACTGATGGCCGGTAGCGCGGAATTCTTCGGTGGCTTGTTCATTCTACTTGGGCTACTCACCCGGCCAACTGCGCTGGTACTGGCTGTCACCATGGTGGTTGCGATTGTTACCGTGCACTTGGATAACGGTCTGTTCATGTCCAATGGCGGATACGAGTTTGGCTTGTCCCTGCTGGCGATGTCGGTCTCGCTGCTGGCTTCGGGCGCCGGTCGTCTCAGCATTGATAGCTTGCTGATGAAAAAGATGCATCCCCATTACAAAGCCGGGGCTGCTCGCCAAGGTCTATAGTACACAATTGCGGTCAAGGGGTCTGAGCATACAGATCCACTAGGGGGACAGTGATGACGGCGATGATTGCGGGAACAGAAAGCGTGGTGCAATCATGATGGACTTGTGCAGGGTTAAGGATAGATACACACTGCTTACCCTTATTGGCGACAACAAGGGCAGTCGTTTGGTTTAGTCTTGATTCTTTTTCATCCTGTTTTTGACTGAGTGCATATGGTAAAACACAAGGGCTATACCAAGGGGTATAGCCCTGTAATTGTGTATTGTGTATATCGCTGCCATAGGGCTCGGCGTAAAACACGATGAACTGCTCATAGTCCACGTCGACTTTAACCGTATAAGATGCCTGATCGTTGGGATTACTTTCATTACCAAAGGTCTTGCTGGAGGTATATTTCAAGCCCTGACTATTAAGCAACTCATCATTGAGTTGATCAAGTGTTTTACTCCATGCGTAAATTCCATCACTCTTGTCATAGCGAATAACCGCCTTGTCTAGATCACACCGCTCACTGCTGACGGATTCAACGGGTAAGTTATATAACTTATCACCATAGTCCGAAGAAAAGCTGTTATATTGAGAGGGATTGTAATAAAGCTCACTTTCATAATTTGCCATGGCATCAAATACACTCCAAAGCTGATATGAGTCATGGCCTAACGACATAATACCTTGGGATATTTTAATTTCATTAGAGGTCACGGATACTATTTCAGCCAATTGACTATGCCAGTACTCCAACCCTATTCTCTGTAAATCGTTTTCATTTATATCCGCTCTGGCCGATGCGTATATCGGTAACCACAGAGCTAATATAAAAATAACCAGCTTGGTTTTATCCATAGTTAGGCACCTTTTCAGAAGTAATTCATATAATTTTTCACTTCATATCGATATTCTAAAAACATAAAGGCTTCACAAAAGAAGCCTTTAATCATTCAGATATTATGGTGCACATCTATCCTACGAAAAAATAGCTGACATAGGAGATTGCAGGACACCCAGAACCTGAGGGTTGCCCAAAGCAATCTTCGTGGTAATGGTGAAATTACCTTGATCGTTGAATTTCACCTCGGTCGTTGTCCCCCCTTGGCCTGATACGCTAAAGAATGGCCAAATACCCGCTTTTGCCGCCGCTTCTATTTCCGTGCGCTCAGAAGTGTCATAACTGGCGTTGGACGTCATAGTAATCGTTACACCGTCTGCCACAATGAGCGAAGAGGTAAGCCGCTGGAGGAAGCCATCTGAACCGAAGGCTTTATCCCACGTGGTCGAACTTTGGTTGTTCCAAACCGTATTATCTTTGGTGGCATAGGCCTTTGCTAGCGCTGAACTTTCATACCATGCTTTGAAGTCTGTCAATATTGGATCGTTCGGATTATTAACAGCCAATGGCCCGGCTGTAAATGTCGTCACCTTCTGGAACTCCGCATCAATCTTTACACCGGCAGAGGTAGTTTTGGTGGTAAGCTTGTCATACTTACCGCCGCCACCAAATGAAAAAATATCAAAAAATACGGAGGTATTGCCACCCGCCCAAGTATGCTTAACATCGCTGCTTGTTGTTTGAGAGTCGAGGGTAAAACTCTTCTGTGCCCCACCGGCTAAAGCCGACTTTAACTGATCTGCCGTTTTATTCCAGGCATATTTCCCACCAGCCGAGGCAAACTTTTTAACCGCGATATCAACCGGATTGATGTAAATATTGGTCAGACCGGTTACGCAACCAGCTTTCCCGGGAGCATTTCTCATCGCCCATGAGTTAAACAGATCAGAAACGCCTTGAGCTGTCCACTCTGCAGGATCATGGTTCTCGAAATAACTATTCCATTTGCCATAATAATCCCCCATGCAGTTCTGGAAACTCGAGTTAGAGGCAGGAACAAGTGCCTCTAGGATCAAGTTATAGGCTGATGAAAAGTTATTTGTCTGATTTGGGTTATAATAGTTGTTAATTGATTTGGGTGGTACCGCGTTGAACACATTCCACATATCCTGGGATGTGCTCATCATAGAATTGGGACCTTGATATAACTGGAACTGGTTCGGGTCTAATCCTAACCCGGTTACCATGGCGTTATACCACTGCGCCGTTAGTGTATCCATTGCGGAGTTAACAGATGAACCTACACTTTTATCTAACGTCTCTGTCTGTGACATAATATTTCCCTCGTAAAAAGTGTTATGACTTCAAATTAAAACTCAAGCAATTTTAAATTTCTAAACGACTTAATTATCAATTAAAATCACCGTTATCGAGCATGTAGCTTTGAAAGTTTAATATTGCATTTGTTGACACGTATAGAAAAAAATCATTTTTGTACATAGGATCACACTAGATAGTTTTCTATCATGCAACTTGCTTATAAAAATATAACTCGAGAGAAATTTTTATCTATTACACGCTATTACAAGGTATATCAAGATGACTGTACTGAGTATTCTATTAGCTTTTCTCATGAAGGCTGACCTCTATCACCCAGCCTTTCACGATTTTTCTCCATCGCTCCAGGCGCTAGATATGACCGGTTTCTTTGAGACGGTTTAAAAGATCTGTCACTTGCCGAAGTCCCTCCTCCGTGCGGCATAAGTAAGCCGGACTTACCAAACCCAGTGCAATATTTTCCGTCTGTAACCAATCATCGGCTTTCGCTCGGTCACCAAAGTACTCCAGGGCATCATCGTAGAGCGCTTCAGGAATGTGCTGTTTATCCATTATCCATCTCCTAACCAACAACAAACGCATTATCAATAAACTAGCCTGATTTCATAACAGCAACAGTTAGCGATATCACAATTGACCGACAAAACCGAAACCCATACTCTTATAGAAAAATAACGACAATAACAACACGCTCAGCCACTGGCTGCTAGCGTTTGCAACAAGGAAACCTGCATGAGCAACACCGTTGATCTAAGCCTGCTCATTGAGCGCATCTCCGCCGCAGATACCGACGAACAGCGTCAAATATTCAATGAACCCGAGATCCAACAACTAGAAGCCGGCGCCTTTGCCACCTTGTTCGAGGCACTGCCCCTTGATCAACGTATGGAGCTCTGGCGCCAGCTACCCCTCAATGATCACGTCGATGTGCTCACCGCCATGCGTGCTGACACGCGTGAGTGGGTGATCCAGTCACTCAGTGATACCGAGCTGGATTTGGTACTCGGCCAGCTCGATAACCTCTCCCTGATTGAATGGGCCGACTCGCTGCCGGAAGAGATCATCGAACGGGCCATCGGAAAACTCAGCAAAGAAGACATCGAGCTGTTTGACCGGGCCAACCAGTACGATGACGATCAAATCGGCCGCTACGCCAACCCCAAGGTACTTTCGCTGCCGCAGGGGATCTCTGCCAAAAGGGCCAAGGTATTACTGGAGCGTTACGGTTACCAGTATCCGGCTTCAATTTATGTGGTCACCCGCGATACCAAGTTTGTCGGTACCATTAACTACCAGCAGCTGAACGAAGCCGAGCCACTGACCAAATTGAGCAATCTGGCCAATACCGACTGCTTGGTACTGGAAGATGACGCCTCGCTCACCGAAGCGGTAGAGGCTGTCGAGCACAGCCAGCAATTCAGCCTACCGATTGTTGACGAGAACTTCGCACTGATAGGCGAAATTGATACCCACCTTGCCATGGAGCTGATGCGCGAGAACTACGAAAGTACCTTGATGGCCAATGCCGGTATGAGCGAAGAGGACGATCTGTTCGCCCCGATCACCAAAAGCGCCAAGAAGCGTGCGGTGTGGCTCGGCATCAACCTCCTCACCGCCGTACTGGCGTCGATCACTATTAGCCTGTTTGAAGATGTCATTGCCCAGGTCGTGGCCCTTGCGATCCTGATGCCAATTGTCGCCTCAATGGGCGGCATAGCCGGCAGCCAGACCCTGACCCTGATGATCCGCGGTATGGCGCTTAATCAGGTCACCGCCGGTAACCGCCGCTCGCTGCTACACAATGAGTTGGGCATAGGTTTTCTCAACGGCGTGCTGTGGGCAGTATTGATCGGATTAATGGCGGGGCTGTGGTTCCAGTCACCGATGATCGGCGCGATTATCTCGGTCGGCATCGTGGTCAATATCATCACCGCCGCCCTGTTCGGGGTGTTGATCCCTGTCGTGCTCGACAAGCTCAAGCTTGACCCCGCGCTGGCCGGCTCGGTGATCCTCACCACGGTTACCGACGTGGTCGGCTTCTTCGCCTTCCTCGGCACGGCCAAACTGTTGCTGCTGTAACAAAGGCTACCAGCCCATACCTTATGAGGAGGAAAGGGCTCAACGAAGCTGTTTGAGTATCACGCCGAGGAAAATGGCTCACCGGAAGTCGAAAAGACAAGATCGCAACTCATGGATTGAGCCTGCTCAAACAGCTTTATAAGTTGCTGGGTATCAAACAATGGCTTTGTGGAGAATCGTATTATGACTTCCTTTATGTAATACCATTGCACAACGCCCAGCTGGAGTAAAACCTGCTTTTACGCCAAAAGGGTTTTCTGGCACTTCTCCGATATGGCTGCCGCAGATATCAAATCGAAGTTCTTCCTCTAGCACTTGGCTTGGGTCTACATAAGGAATACCAAAGGTTTGGCTAGTTTTTATTGGCGAAAGCCCTGTCGATTTTCGCCATTCAATGAACTTAGCTGCCGTTTCAAAAACTCTTTGGGGTTTCCTTGATGCTCAATAAAAGCGATAGTTGTGACCGTTATGTTCTTTTCAAATGCTAAACGAAATGACGCTCGTTTAAGCCTTGCAAGCAGCACATATTGCGTAGCACTAATCCCCATAAATGCAGAGAACACTCGCTGAAAATGATATTTGGAACAAATAGCAATCTGGCTCAGTTGCTCTAAGCTCAACGCTTGGTCAAGGTGGGTATCTATGTACTGACAGACAGTTTGAATTTGCTGTTCTCGGCGCTTGTTAGCTCTTGTCATCGGGTAAATTTGTCTCAATTCAGAAGGTGTGAACATAGTATGGTTGGGTTGAATGGTTTACATGACCAAAGTTGCGCACTTTCTAACGTACAAATGAGCAGTTAATAGGTTGATACGGTGTTGTTCGGTGTAAATATACCAATATTGATAGAAGTACGTTTGAGGTTAGGGGGGATGAAAATAGGAAGGCTCGGAATCAACACATTCTGTCTAGAGGTGTCCTGGCAGGCCGTGTAACACAGAAATGCCCCAAACCTTTTTAGTTAAGAGTATAAATAGTAAGAGCTGTTCGTTTAATAGCCTAATGATTTCTAATCAATTAGTGTCGATAATTAGTTGATTCGAGCATATATAAAACCTCCGTCTAGAAGGTTCCAACAGAAGGGCGTGACACATTGAATTTTAGTGTTTTAAAATTTGATCTGGCAGGACCAAGCCAATGCCTTGGCTTGCATTTTGTTTGTAATATATCGTAACAAATATAGCTATAAGCATATAACTGTTCTTATTGATTGCAAATATATTGGTATTTTTGATTTATTTTTTATTTCGATAAATTTAAATGAGAAAGCGTGATATGAGGCAAAGTTGATTCATTGCATATTAATCTAAGCAAGTGGTAGCCTCTTCTGTCTAATTTTCTTTACTTTTTTTGGTGGCAATCTATGAGACTAATTATCACTGCGCTTTTAATGCTTACTTCAATTAATGCCTCAGCGTCGAGTATATCGAACAATTTATGGGGGGAGTGGCTTTACGTTGATGAAATTATTTATGAAGGTGAAGATGATGGTGGAAGAGTTTATGTCATGTTTGAGAAGCCTGTGACAGTATCACACTGTAGCCAAGATAGCAGCAATGGCCAATATGTTAGAGTTTATGGGAATACAAAAAAAGGGGAGCAATTCACTAGTGCTCTTCTTACTTCTATTGCTGCTAAGCGACAAGCTAGGCCGGCTTTATCATCTTATACTTGTGATGATCTAGGTCGACCTGTGTTAGAAGGTTTGCGGATTGGCCACTAAATGGTTTATTTCTCTTCTTCTATATTAACTTCATCTTTTAAAAAGGTTCAGTGTAGTGGCATAGTTAATTTGGCCACCTGATAAGAGGTGATATCATCGCCTCAGAAGTTAACAGGTGACGCAATGACAAAACGCAGTAGAAGAACATTTAGCCCCGAGTTTAAACTTGAAGCCGC